>JAAZOP010000344.1 GCA_012797735.1 Myxococcales bacterium | reverse complement strand
GGTGGGCGCCGCGCCGCCGGCGGGAACGCCCGCCTCGCCGGCCTTGGCGACGAGCGGCGGCGCGACGCGGCCCGCGGGTTCGGCGACCGAGTAGCGATGCATCTGGCGATCGTCGGGCAGGTGGTCGGGCTCATCACCGCGCTGGTCGGCGTGGCGATGCTGGCGCCGCTCGGGCTGGCGGCCGCGCTGGGGGAACCCGATACCCTGGCGCTCGGCATCGCCGCCGCGACGGCCGTCGTCCCGGGGACCGTCGTCGCGCTGGTGCTCCGGCGGCGCGGGCGGGAGATGGGGCGGCGCGAGGGGCTGGTGGCGGTGTTCCTGTCGTGGGTCGCCGCCGGCCTGTTCGGCGCCCTGCCCTACTGGCTCTATGCGCACCTCGAGGGGTTCCCGGCGCTCGATTCGATCACCGCGTGCGTCTTCGAGACGATGTCCGGGCTGACGACCACCGGGGCGACCGTGATCCCCGACGTCGAGTCGCTGCCGCGCGGCCTGGTGCTGTGGCGGGCGATGACCCAGTGGCTCGGGGGGATGGGGATCGTGGTGCTGTTCGTGGCGGTGCTGCCGATGTTCGGCCTGGCGGCCCAGGCGCTGTTCCGCGCCGAGGTGCCGGGGACGACGAAGGACAAGATCACGCCGCACCTCCGCGACACGGCGCAGCGGCTGTGGGCGGTCTACGTCGGCGTCACCCTCCTTGCCGTCCTCGCCCTCGTCCTGGCCGGGATGGGCTGGTTCGACGCGGTCTGCCACGCCCTGACGACGCTGGCGACGGGCGGTTTCTCCACGCGCAACGCGGGGATCATGGCGTTCGACAGCCCGGCGATCGAGCTGGTGCTGGTCTTCTTCATGGCCGTCGCCGGGATCAACTTCGCCCTGCACGTCCGGTTGATCCTGACGCGCGAGCCGCGCGCCTACTGGCGCGACATCGAGACCCGGTTGTACCTGCTGATCCTGGCCGGCCTCTCGCTCGCCATCGCCCTCGCCACCTGGATCGGCGGCGCCGTCGATGGCCCGCTGTCCGCGTTGCGCCACGGGGTGTTCCAGGTCGTCTCGCTGATGACGACGACCGGCTTCAACTCCACCGACTTCGACGGCTGGCTCGACGCCGTCCCGCTGGCGCCGGCCCTGCTGATCGTGGCGATGATCATCGGCGGCTGTTCCGGCTCCACCGCGGGCTCGATGAAGGTCTCGCGGCTGATCGTGCTGGTCAAGCACGGCTGGCGGGAGCTGGCGCTGGCCGGCCACCCGCGCGCCGTGATCCCGGTCCGCGTCGGCGGCCAGGTGCTGCCCGAACCGATCGTGTCGCTGACCGCGGCGTTCTTCTTCCTGTACATGGTGCACTTCATCGTCGGCGCCGCGCTCGTCGCCCTCACCGGCCAGGACCTGGTGACCTCGATCTCCGCCGTCGCCGCCACGCTCGGCAACGTCGGCCCCGGGTTCGGTGCGGTCGGCCCGACGGACAACTACTCCGTGCTGCACCCGTTCGCGCAGTGGGTGCTGACCTACATGATGCTCGTCGGCCGTCTCGAACTGATCACCGCGCTGGTCCTGCTGTCGAAGACGTTCTGGCGTCGTTGAGCCACCCGCGGCGTTCGAGGAACTCGAGCACCCGGCGGCCGACCCAGCCGCCGCGCGTCAGCAGCAGCGTGTGCCGGCCGCCGGCGACCGGCAACCAGGTCGCGTCCGGCAGCGCGTCGCGGATCCGCACCATCACCGCCGCCGGGGTCATCGCGTCCTCCAGGCCCGCGATCAGCAGCGCCGGGACCCGCAGCCGCGGCGGCACGTCGCGCGCCGAGTGTTCCGCCATCCGCCGCAGGGTGCGCATGTACGGCACCGCCGGCAGGGCCGCCGCCTTCGACAGGTACGCGCGGAACGGCGCCTCCGGCACGTCCCGCTCGCAGAACCTCGTCGCCCGCGCGAAGGGCACGGCGAGCGGTCCGCCGAGCGTCGCGCGGGTGACCCGCGCGGTCAGGCCCGGCAGCGCGGCCCCCAGGTCGAACATCCCGCACAGCAGCGGGCGCAGGATCGGCAGCCCGGCGAACGTCGCCAGCGGATCCTCGTCGCTCCCCGAGACCAGCACCACCGCCCGGAACGCCGCGGGCCGCCGGCGGTACGCCTCGAGCGTCACCTGGACGCCGAGCGAGAAGCCGAGGAACACGGCGGAGTCGATCCGCTCGACGTCGAGCAGCGCCAGCAGGTCGGCCGCGTGGTCCTCGACGCGGTAGGCCCGGGGATCGGCGGCGGGCGCCGACCCGTGGTGGCCGCGGTAGTTCCACCACAGCAGGCGGAGGTGCGGCGCCAGCGTCGGGACGAGCGCGGTGGTCCAGAACTCCTCGCTGCAGCCGGCGCCGTTGCTGAGCACGAGCCACGGGGCGTTCGCGGGGCCGGCGACCCGGTAGAGCAATTCCGTGCCGTCGGCGGAGCGCGCTCGTCGGGGCGGGTCGGCCATCCACGACACCTCGTCAGGGGCAGGGAGCCGTCACGTCGTCGCAGTCGCCGATCGAGGCATCGACCGGCAACGAACGGTCGTAGCCGTAGTTCTGGCAGCACGCGACGAGCGACAGGCAACAGGCCGGACTGTAGAAGTACCCGGAGCAGCCGCTCGGCGCCCCCGTCTCCGTGCAGGAACCCCAGCGGCCGTCGGGCCGGCATTGCTGAATGCCCCAGGAGCAGTAGGTCGGGGTGTCGCAGTAGCGCGTCGCGCCGGGGACGCAGCACACGCCCGAGCAGAGCGCGGTGGTGCGACAGGCCGGTTGGGTGCAGCACTGCGGGTCGTCGCAATCGACCCGCCCGTCGCAGTCGTTGTCGCTCCCGTCGCCGCACAGTTCTTCCCCGCAGCACGAGGGGAGGCATTCGACGTCGAGGCAGTCCGCGCGGTTGTCGCAGTCGTTGTCGAGGCCGTCGCCGCAGTTGCCCCAGGCCGCCGACTCGCTCGGCGCGCACGGCTCGTCGCAGAACTCATCGATCTGCCCGTCGCAGTTGTTGTCCACGCCGTCGTCGCACAACTCCTCGCGGCAGCAGGGCGGGCAGTCCGGGTCGAAGCAGTCGGCGACCGTGTCGCAGTCGTTGTCCTGCCAGTCCTCGCAGCTCGTCTCGACGCCGAACTCCCCCACCACGCAGGCGCCCGGGCAGTCCTCGTCGACCGCCCGGTCGCAGTCGTTGTCCAGGCCGTCGCACGACTCGACCGCGTCCGGCAGCCGTTCCCCTTCGCACGGGCCCCAGTGGGAGAACTCGCCGTCGCCGATGCACGACTGGGTCCCGTCGCGGCAGACGCCGGCGTTGCGCGTCGCCGCGCTGCCGGTCCAGCACGGCTGCGTGCCGCCGGGTTCGCAACCGCACCCCTCGTCGACCGCGCCGTTGCCGTTGTTGTCCCGCCCGTCGTCGCAGCGCTCGCCGGTGGAGCCGGTGGCGCCGGCGTCCCCCGCGGTGCAGCCGCAGGCGCCGGTGTCGCGGCACTCGCCCCCCGCGAATCCCGCGGCCACGCACCGCTCGTCGCACTCCGCCTCGACGCAGCCGCTCCCGGCGCAGGCGCACGAGCCGTTCGTCCGGCAGGTGCCCGTCTCGAAGCCGGCCGCGCGACAGCGCGCCTCGCAGCCGGCCCGGTCGCAACCGGTCTCCCCTCCCCCGTCGCGCCCCACGTCGAGCGCCGTGGCGTCGTCCTGCCCCGGCGAGCAGGCGGCCGCGAGCACCACCAGCGCCGGAATCCAGCCTCGTCGCATCTCCGACCCCCTGGCGCGTCCCGCGCCGCGCCTCCGCTCCCCAGGGTACGGGACGCTTCCGGGCCGGTCAACGGCGGTCCGCCCGCCCAGCGCCGGTCGCCGGGACCCCGGGCGGACGCGGCTCGACGAAGTCCTTCCGGCGGACTTGCAGCAGCTTCTCGACCTCGGCCACCGTCTCGCCCGCGGCGTCCACGATCTCCGCGGCCAGCGGCACGTCGGCCTTGCCGTCGCGATCCGCCGCGGCGCGCATCGCCGCCAGTTGATCGTCCGTCAGGCGGAAGTGGACGCGGACCCGCCCGCGGCCCGGACGCCTGAACCGGATCGTTCCGCCCTTGTCGAACACGCGATAGCCGGGGCCGACGTTCCTGTCGGCCATCCAGACGAGGAACGGGTCGCACATCGCGTACAGCGAGCCGCCGAAGTGCGTGCCGTAGTAGTTGAGGTTGTAGAACCGCAACGGCATCTCGACGCGGATCGACCGGCCGTCGGGCGAGATCTCGCGGACCCAGATGCCGGTGCCCCAGTACGGCGGGTAGAGGTTGAACACCAGCCGCGGAAAGCGCTCGATCAGCGCCAGCAGCAGTCTGCGCAACCAGTGCGACGGCGTGTCGCCGGACGAGTCCATCCCAGCCTCCCCGGAGGTCGAGCCCCCGCACGCGACCCGGGCGCGGATCGATCCACGGCCCCGCCGCGCCGGTCAACCCGGTATGCCGCCCGAGCCGCCTCCCGCGGCTCCAGCGCCCAGCGAGCGGGGTTCCGCGGCCCCGGTCGAAAGGACTCCGGTCGTCGACGT
>JAAZOP010000343.1 GCA_012797735.1 Myxococcales bacterium | reverse complement strand
TCCCCGCGTCCTTCCGCCCGGCCGTCGTCCCGCCGGCGGTCGTCGGGGCCGTGTCCGCCTCGCCGGTCGCCCGACCGGCGGCGCCGCCGAGCAGTGCATCGACCTGGCGGGCCCACAGCGCGCCGGCCTGCGAGAACAGCCGCGTCGCCTCGGCCAGGTACGCCGCCAGCGGCCCCTGCTGCACCGTGCCCTGCACCCGCAGGATCGCATGCAGCAACTCCACCGGCACCAGCCCGACCCGCTCGTCCCGCTCCAGGATCACCTGCAACAGCACCTGCCCCGTGATGTCCTTCCCCGTCGCCTCCTCGACCACGCGGACCCGCGCCCCGCCCTGCACGATCCCGGCCAGCTCGTCGAGCGTGATGTAGCGGCTGCGGCCAGTGTCGTACAGACGCCGGTTGCCGTACTTCTTGATCAGGACCTCGCCCCCCGCGCGGGGCCTTCGTCCGCCCATCATCGCCTCCTTCGCCTCCCCCCGGCGGCCCACAACCTATCGCATTGTTCATCGCAATGCAACAGGACCCACCGGGAAAATCTCATTGTGCTGCATCGCAACAATATACTTGACACACTCATTCCTTGGTGTCATGGTGCTCTACATGCTTGTGTTGTGCACTTGCGATTTCGTATCGTCCTGCAGGAAAACGGAGGACCCATGAGCGGCAATCCGCTGGAAAACACCCCGTTCGCCGGGCTGGGTCGGCAGCTCGGGAGGATGTGGCGCGAGAATCTCGACGCCTGGTGGGAGGCGTTGCTGGGCGACCGCGAGCGGCTGTCCGACCTGGCCCGGCGGCTCGGAACGTTCGGCTGCGCGCCCGAGGCCGCGGCGGGGAGCGCGCCGCCGCCCGAGGTGCTCCAGGCTCTGGAGTTGATGGAGCGGCGCATCCACAAGCTGGAACAGCGGCTCGACGAGCTGGCGACGAGCGTGGCGGCGCTGGTCGAGCACCTGGCGGCGGGGCCTGGGTCGGGGGCCGGGGGGCGGAAGCGGAGGCGCGCGTGAGCGTCGAATCCGGGACGTTCGAGGTGCTGGCCGAGCCGTGGGTCCGGTGGCGCCGGTTCGCCGAGGAAACCTTCCTGCGCCGGCGGCCGGAGCCCGCATGGCACACCCCGAGCCGCGTGCTGGTCGAGGATGCGGCGCACCGGTTGCGCGACTTCGGCGGGTCGCGGGACTCCGGCGGGCCGCCGTTGCTCGTCGTCCCCCCCGAGGTGAACCACTCGGCGATCGTCGATTTCGGCCCCCGCCAGAGCCTCGTCCGCACCGCGCTCGACGCCGGCTTCTCCCGCGTCGCGGCGGTCGAGTGGAAGTCGGCCGTCGCCGAGACGGCGGACCGCGACGTGGATGATTCGATCGAGACCCTCCAGGCCGCGATCCGGACGCTGGGCGGCCGCGTCCACCTCGTCGGCCTCTGCCAGGGCGGCTGGGAGTCGGCCATCGCCGCGGCGCTCGACCCCTCCGCCGTCGCGACGCTGACTCTCGTCGCGGCGCCGATCGATTTCCACGCCGGCCGGGGCGCGCTCCGCCGCGTCGTGCAGGTCACCCCGCTCCCCGTCTACGAAGCGCTCGTCCGCGCCGGCGGCGGCGTGATGCGCGGCGAGTTCATCACCGCCGGCTTCGACAACCTGCTCCCCTTCGAACGCTACCTGCTCAAGCCGCTCGTCGTCTGGAACCGCCTCGACGACGAGCCGTGGCTCGCCCGCTTCCGGCGGCTCGAGGACTGGTATCGCTGGCACAAGGACCTCCCCGGGGTGCAGTATCTGCGCGTGGTGCGGGATCTGTTCCGCCAGAACCGGCTGGTCGCGGGGACCTTCGAGGTCCGGGGCCGCCGGGTCGATCTCGGGCGGCTGGCAATGCCGCTGGCCCTGGTGGCCGGGACGAAGGACCACATCACGCCGCCCGAGCAGCTCTTCGCGCTGCGCGACCACGCGCGCGCGCGCCGCGTCCTGTCCGTCGAGATCCCGGCGGGCCACATCGGCACCTTCATGGGGACCGAGGCGCTGCGCGACCACTGGCCCGGCATCTTCCGCTGGCTGCGCGGGCAGGAGGCATGAGTCCCGTGCCGACCGCTCCTTCGTCGCCTGGGTCGTCGTTGCGGAACTCCCCCGGCTCCGTCCCGGCCCCGCGTTCCGGGGTCCACCCGCCCGTCCCGACGCGGCCGCCGCATCCGGTCGGCCGGCGGTCCCGCCTCCCCGGCTCCGCGCGCTCCGCGCCGCTCGCGGTTCTCTCCCTCCTGGCGTTTCTCGGCGTTCCCGCTTGCGACGACGGGTCCCCGGAGTGTCGCGTCGGCGCCGACTGCGCCTCGGGGGTCTGCCTCTCCGACGGCACCTGCCTCGTTCCCGACGCCCGCGACGGCGACCTCCCCCCGGACGACGCGGCCGGCGCGGACGCGGACGTCCTCGAGGACGACGCGGCGGGGGACGGCGCGGCGCCCGACGACGGCGCGCCGGACGACGCCGCGCTCGCCTGCTCGCCGAACGACGACGGCCGGCTCGAACGCGCGGAGGTGCCGATCCGCGCGGGCCTGCGCGCCAGTTTCGCCGTCGCCGGCGACGTCGCGGTCGACACCGCCGGCGCGGCGCAGCCCGACGGCAGCCGTTCCTGGGACTTCTCCGGAGCGCTTCCCGGCGACCACCTGTCGCTCGAGGAGCTGCGCGACCCGGCCGGCCTGTGGTTCGCCGACGACTTCCCGACCGCGACCTACGTCGCGAAGCTGCGCGACGGCGAGGATCTGCTGGGCGTGTTCGAGGCCGACGACGACGCGCTCCGGCTGCTCGGCGTCGTCTCGCCCGAAGACGGCCTGTATCGGACGAACCTGGTCTACGACCCGCCGGTCGTCGTGCTGCGGTTCCCGCTGGCCGAGGGGGACGTCTGGACCACCGAGGCGACCGTCCGCGGCCTGAGCCTGGGGGTGATGGCGTGGTACTCCGAGACCTACGTCTCGCGGGTCGATGCGCACGGAACGCTGGCCACTCCCTACGGCGTCTTCCCCGTGCTGCGCGTCCGCGTGTCGCTGGACCGCGTCGTCGGCGTCGTGCCGTCCTCGTACCGCTCGTTCCTGTTCGTCGCCGAGTGCTTCGGCACGGTGGCGGCGGTGCACTCCGACGTGAACGAGACCGCGGTGGAGTTCACGCGGGCCGCGGAGATCCGGAGGCTCGCCCGGTGACGGCGGGATCGGCCGGCGGGAGCGCGCGCGCGGGCGGGACGGACCCGGCGGCCCGGCCCGGGCC
>JAAZOP010000342.1 GCA_012797735.1 Myxococcales bacterium | reverse complement strand
GGCCGGAGGGCGGCGGCCCGGACGAAGGCGGTGCCGACGAGCCCCGCGGAGCCGGTGACGAGGATCGGCCTCATGCGGAGCGCACGTGCAGCTCCTCGACGAGCCACGCCTCCATCGAGGAGAGATCGATGAACCGGCGGATGTCGAGGGCGACGCGGGCCATGTTGGGGAGCATCGGCCACAGGCCGCCGAAGAAGCGCCGCGGGTCGAGCAGGTCCTCGCGCGTGCGGAAATGCTCCTCCACGATCGCGTCCAGCGGGGGCGCGGCGGCGGTGGCCGGGCCGGCGACGACGTTGCGGACGTAGTTCCACAACGGGTGGATGCGCAGCGAGAGCGGCGTGTGGCCGCCGTGCCAGGCGCGGAAGAAGTCGTCGTCGGACTGCCCCGGGCGGCGGCGGAACAGGGTCAGCAGACCCGCGCCGGGCGTGCGCGCGCCGTCGGGCCAGCCGCGGGCGTAGGCGCAGGGGGTCGACTCGATGACGCGGTACCCGTCGACCCGGACGGGCCCGAGCGTCCCGGCGATCGACCGCGCCCAGTCCTCGGCGTCGCCGTCGCCCGCGCGGGGAACGACGGAGACCAGCGCGAGGGCGTCGCGGCGGAACGGAATGACGCAGAGCCGCGGCGGCAGGCACGGGGTGAAGGTCAGCTTGAGCGCGGTCGGGTCGCGGTCGAGCAGGCGCGGTGCAAGCCGTTCGACGACGCCGGCGGCGAAACGGCCGGGGTCGGCACCGGAGCCGGCCCGCACGACGAACTGGAGCTTGGGCGTATTCATGGAGCGGGAAACTAGCGCAAATCGGCCCGAGCGGGATCGGTCGAGTCGGGCCGACGGCCGGCCGGGCGGGAGGGCCCGCGGCCCGCGCGGTTGATCCTCGCCGGGCCGTGGTCCAACATCGCGGCGCGGCGGAGGTGCGGCGATGCGACGAGCGTTCGGGATCTTCCTCGTGTTGCTGGTCGGGGCCACGGTCGCCGGATGCAGGAAGAAGCAGGAGACGCCGGCCGAAGGCTCCGGGGCGGCCGCGTCGCCGCCGGATGCGCCGGCGGGTTCCTCGGCGGACGCGCCGGCCGCGCCGACCGCGGTGGGCGGGACGGAACCGGGCGGAGCGGAGCCGGGCGGAGCGGAGCCGGGCGGGACGGGGCCGGGCGGTCCCGCGGCCGGGCCCTCGACGTACCTGCTCGAGACGGTCGGCGACTGGTCGGTGCTGGCGATGCGCCCCGACGGCTTCGAGAAGTTGTCGCCGGGGCAGAAGCGGCTGGCCTATCACCTGTACCGCGCGGCGATCGCCGGCGACCCGATCTTCTACGACCAGCACGACCGCCACAACCTGGCGATCAAGTCGCTGCTCGAGGCGCTGGCGCAGCATCCGGAAGGGATCGATCCCGAGCTGCACGGGCGGCTGGTCACGTACCTGAAGAAGGTCTGGATCAACCACGGGATCCACGACACGATGAACGGCGACAAGCTGGTTCCGGACATCACCTACGAGGATCTGCTCGCCGCGGCGAAGACCGCGCTGGCCGCGGGCGTCCCGCTGCTCGGGACGAAGGACGAGGCGACGCTGCTGGCGAAGCTCGAGGAGCTGCAGGGGCCGATGTTCGATGCGGAGGTCGATCCGTTCACCACGCGACGGACGGTGCCCGAGGGGCTGGACCTGCTGACGGCGTCGGCGAACACCTTTTACGACGGGGTGACGATGGGGGACCTCGCGGGGTTCACGGAGGAATACCCGCTGAACTCGCGGCTGGCGAAGCGGGACGGGAAGCTGGTCGAGCTGCCGTGGCGGGCCGGGGGCGACGGGGTCGAGCCGGGACTGTACGCCGGGGAACTGCAGGCGGTCGTGCGGCACGTGCGGGCGGCGATGGCGGAGGCCGGCGAGGCGCAACGCGCGGCGCTCGGATCGCTCGTGCGCTACTTCGAAACCGGCGACCTCCGGGCGTTCCGCGACTACAACATCGCCTGGGTGCGGGACGACCCGCCGGTCGATGCGATTCTCGGCTTCATCGAGGTCTACGCCGACCCGCGCAACCAGAAGGGGGCCTGGGAGGGGGTGGTGTTCTTCCCGGACCCGGCGGAAGGGGAAGCGATCCGGAAGCTGGCGGAGAATGCGGCGTACTTCGAGTCGAGACTGCCGTACGCCGAGGCGTACAAGCGGACGGAGTTCCGCCCGCCGCTGGCCAACCGCGTGGTCTCGCTGGTCCACACGGGGGACGCCGGGCCGGTGAGTCCCGCCGGCATCAATCTGCCCAACGCCCAGGACATCCGCCAGCAGTACGGGTCCAAGAGCATCGATATCGGCAACCTGGGCGAGGCGGTCGATGCCGTGACGGGCGAGATGGCGATCCGGGAGTTCGCCTGGGACGACGCCGAACGCGACTTGGCGTTGCGGTGTCGCGAGGCGATCCGGCGGCAGGGGATCGCGTACCACGAGGTGCTCGGCCACGGTTCGGGCCGGGTGCCGGAGACGCTGGCGGGCGACCCGGCCGACCACCTGCCGGGGACCTACAACACGATCGAGGAGGCGCGGGCGGAACTGGTCGCGCTGTACCTGGCGTTCGACCCCAGGACGGTCGAGATCGGGATGCTGCCGTCGGCGGACTGCGCCGTGGCGGTCGGCCAGTCGTACCTGCGCGGCGGGCTTCTGGTGCTGCGGCGGCTGCCCCCGGGCGGCGTCGTCGAGGAGGACCACTGGCGCGCGACGCTGCTGATCGTCGGCTACGCGATCGACCGGGGGGCGGCGCGCGTCGAACAGCGCGACGGCAAGTTCTACATCGTGATGAATGACCCGGAACAATGGCGGGCGACGGTCGGCGAGCTGCTGGCGGAACTGATGCGGATCAAGGCCGAGGGGGACGCCGAGGCGGCCCGGCGGCTGGTGGAGGCGTACGGCGCGCGGTACGACGAGGCACGCCGGGAGGACGTGCTGCGGCGGGTCGAGGCGATCGGCTATCCGAAGAAGTTCGCCTTCGTCTCCCCGGTCCTGCGTCCGGTCTTCGGGGCGGACGGAACGATCGTCGACGTGACGGCGGAGCCGGCGCCCTCGCTGGCGGAGATGGAGTGGGAGTGGAACCGGCTGCAGGCGGAAGACGCGGCACAACGCTGATCGGCCGCCTGGCGCATCCCTGGGTGCGGGCGAACGAGCCGTCGGGTCTCGACCGTGGATGCGCGGCGGGGGGAAGCGGACTTGGTGCTGGACCGCGGTTCCCGCGTCGTGCTGGCGGAGATCAAGTCCGGGGCGACGGTGTTCGGGGACCTGTTCGCGCCGTTGCGGCGCGTCGGTGGCCTGGTCGGGAAACAGGAGTCGGCGGCGGCCGTGGTCCTGCGGCTCGTCTACGGTGGTGACGAAGCGTCTCGGCGCGAGGGGGTCGAAGTCGTTCCGTGGTCCGCGGTGACCGACGTCCCGTGGGACTGAGCCCGTCGCACCGGCCGGCCGCCGGCCATCGGGCCGGCGAGCGGCGGGAGGGTCCATCGCCCTCTTGATCCCGGTCCTCGACCGTGGTGCACTGGCCGCGTCGCGGGTTGCGCCGCGGGGGACGGACGAGCGATGGCCGTTGGCGATCTTCCAGGCGTGGACGTCGGTTCGGGCGCCGAGGCCGAGTCTGCCAGGCGGCTGGCGACGCTCGAGCGGCGACGGGAATTCCGTCTGTTGCAGGCGGTGGTCCATCCGATGTTGGCGGCGGGGGTGCTGCTGTTCGCGCTGGTTTGGATTCCCGGGGCCACCGCCGTTCCCGCGGTGGGCGCGGCGGGGACGGGGACGCTCGTGGTGTTGCTGGCTGCGTGCGAGGTGTTGACGCGCCGGGGGCACTTCGCGTGGGCGTCGTGGTTGTTCCTCGGCGCGATGCAGGCGGGCGTCACGGCGTCGCTGTTCGCCTTCGGAGGCCTGCGGGGCCCGTACACGGCGATGCTGCCGGTGGTGGTGTGTCTGGCGGGGTTGCTGCGCGGTCGCCGGGCGGCGCTGGCGTTCATGGGTCTGTGCGGCGCGGCGGCGGCCGCCACGTACGTGCTGGAGCGCCGCGGGGCGCTGCCGGCCAGCCTGGACCCGGACAATCCGGCGAGCACGCTGGTGGTGGTGCTGATCGCGGTCGCCGTGACGGGTCTGTTCCTCAGCGTGGCGCTGGCGCGGATCGACGAGGCGCGGGCGGAGCGGGAGGCGTTCGAGCGGGAGCGGGTCGAGGCGCACCGGCTGGAGGCGGTCGGACGGCTGGCCGGCGGGGTGGCGCACGACTTCAACAACCTGTTGACGGTGATCCTGGCCAACGCCGACCCGGAGTGGGCGGCGCAGGACACGTCGTTTCCGTTGCGCGAACGGCTGCTGGAGATCCGGGAGGCGGCGGCCCGCGCCGCGCAGCTCACGCAGCAGCTGCTGGCGTTCGCCCGCCGGCAGGTGCTCGAACCCCGCGTGCTCGACCTCAACCGGCTCGTCCGGGGTCTCGAGCCGATCCTCCGGCGCCTGTTGCGGGAGAACGTCGACCTGCGGTTCGCGACGGCACCCGACCTGCACCGGGTGCGTTCCGACCCGGCGCGGCTCGAGCAGGCGATCGTGAACCTGGCGGTCAACGCGCACGACGCGATGCCGGAGGGCGGTACGTTGACGATCGAGACGCGCAACGTGGATCTGGATGCCGAGGCCTGCCGGCGTCACCCCGAGCTGCGGCCCGGGTCCTACGTGCTGCTCGCCGTCACCGACACCGGTCTCGGGATGTCGTCCGAGACGCTGGAGCGGGTGTTCGAGCCGTTCTTCACGACGAAGCGGGAACGCGGCGGAACGGGGCTGGGGTTGGCGACGGTGCACGGCGTGGTCAAGCAGTCCGGCGGCCAGATCCTGGTGTACAGCGAGCCCGGCCGCGGGACGACGTTCAAGATCTACCTGCCTGCGGTCGATGCTCCCGCCGACGCGGCCGCCTCGGACCGTCCCGTCGCGCCGCGCGCGCGCCGCGCGCTCACCGTGCTGGTGGTGGACGACGAGCGCGGGGTGCGGGAGCTGACGGCGCGGATGGTCGAGCGGCTCGGGCACCGCGCGCTGGTCGCGGCCGACGGGGCGGAGGCGCTGGCGAAGGCGGCCGCGCACGACGGTCCGATCGACGTGCTGCTGACCGACGTGGTGATGCCGCGGATGGGCGGCCGGGAGCTGGCCCGGGCGTTGCAGGAACGCCGCCCGGAAGTGCGGGTGATCTTCTCGACCGGCTACGCCGGCGAAGCGGCGCAGGGCAACGGGGAGGTGGAGGCGGGGACCGCGGTCCTGACCAAGCCGTACGCGCTTCCCGACCTGGAAGCGAAACTGCGCGAGTTGCTCGAGCCGCCGGTGTAAGATCAGGGTCCGGCAGGGGAGACGCTGGCGGCCGTCTCCCCACGTCAGCGGCTCGATGCGTTGACCGACCGCGGCCTGCGGCGGGACGACCTCGGGACGCTGGAGGCACGGGTCGTGGCCGCGGTGGCCGCGGGGCGGTGAGCGGAACGGTCAGCGGTACCCGTTCACGGCCTCCAGCACGGCTGCCCCGAAAACTGCCCGTCCCCTGCACATCCGCCCAGCGTTTTCGTGATTCGCGGATGACCCGCCAGGGCCGTGGGGAACTGGCCAGAGAACGAGGGGCGCGTCGGCGAGGGCCGCGCCCGAGCCGATGCGCGGGGGGGTCCGGAGGGGACGCCGAGGCCGCGCCGGGGGAGCCGCCGGATTTCGGCAGATGTGCGGCCGGGCGGTCCCCCCGGGTGAACGGATACGGTCAGCGAATGCGGGTCCAGCCGCCGTTGCCGAGGCCCGGACAGAGTTCCGGGGGTTCCGCGGCGAGGACGTACATCGAGCGGCGGTTGGCTTCCAGGTCGGTGTTGTCCGGCGTGTCGACGGCCAGGCATTTCTCGCCGAAGCCGCGGGCGTAGATTGGGAAGGTCATCCCCTTGTCCCGGAAGTACTCGGCGATCGCCCGCGCGCGGTGCTCCGAGAGGACCTGGTTGTCGCGCGGCTGGCCGACAGTGTCGGTGAACCCGCCGACGTACAGGGCCGCCTCGAGCAGCGTGCCGTAGTCGTTCATCGCCTGTTCGATCAGCGCCCAGGCCTCGTCGAGCTTCGGTTTCTCGGAGTCGCGGATCTCCCAGCGGTTGGTTTCGAATACGACGTCGGTGTGGGGGATCTCGACCTTGAACGGGCTGATGCGGAAGGTGGCGCTGGCGTCGTTCTCGTCCCAGGTGGTGACTTCGATGCGGCCGATCTCCTCGGACTGCGCCGGCCAGGTCACATCGATCCGGGCGCCGGGGCGCAGGTCGCCGAGCTGCGTTTCCTGGGAATAGAGCAGGTCGCCGCGCAGCCCGCGCAGCTCGACCAGCACGCGCTGGGCGCGCCGGCTGATCGAATAGTGCACGCGGCAGTTCTGGAGGTCGACGTCCTGGCGGCGCAGGTTGAGGCGCGGGGGGGTGACCGCGGTCGGCTGGTCGCCCTCGGTCGCTTCTTGGCCGGCGCCCCGCCGCGACTGCGCGTTGCGCCGGGGACCGTCGTCAGCGGCGCTGCCGAGCGCCGGGAGGGCGACGCACAGTGCCGCGAGCAGGGCGACCCGCAGGGCGGGGAGGTGTCGGGGGCGATGGTTCACTGGCATGGCTTCTCTCCTGGCGCGGCTTGGACGTCGCGACCGGGCCGAAGTTTCAATCGTCCGGGATGATTATGCCCTCCCGAGGAGGTGGTCGCAACCGGGTGGGCGGCGGCCCGGGTCCGGTCGCGGGGGGCGGGAACCGCGAGAGTCGCGCCGGCCGGTGGGGTGCGGAACCTCCGGAGCGGGAGGACGGCGAGGGCAGGTGCCGTCGCCGGTCAGGGGCAGGCGATCGGCGTCGGATCGGAGAAGTTCTCGGCGGGGTCTCCGCACTCCGGGGTTCGCCCGAGAGGGTTGACTTCGGCGGTGACCGTCGTCCCGGCCGCCGGCGTCGCGGGGGCTCAGGGGCAGGGGCCGCAATCGGCGGCGCAGCGGCTGCAGTTCTCGGGGGCGGCGCAGGCGCCGTCGCCGCAGACGGGCGGGCAGGCGCCGCAGTCGGCGGGGCAGTCGCGGCAGTTCTCGGCGGGGCCGCAGACGCGGTCGCCGCAGACGTCGGGGCAGCTTCCGCAGTCGGCGGGGCAGGAGGCGCAGGCCTCGGTCAGGCCGCAGACGTGGTCGCCGCAGACGTCGGGGCAGCTTCCGCAGTCGGCGGGGCAGACGACGCAGCGTTCGTAGGGGCCGCAGTAGCCGTCCCCGCACCAGGAGCAGACGCCGCAGTCGGGGAGGCAGGTGGTGCAGAACTCGGGGTAGTCGCAGATCCCGTCGCCGCAGTAGGAGGGGCAATAGCCGCAGTCCCACATGCAGGTGCCGCAGTCCTCGGTCGGTCCGCACTGGGAGTCGCCGCAGACGTCGGGGCAGTTCCCGCAGTCGGCGGCGCAGCGCCAGCAGCTCTCGGTGGAGCCGCAGCGGCCGTCGCCGCAGACGTCGGCGCAGGGCCCGCAGTCGGCGGGGCAGACGACGCAGTTCTCGGTCCAGCCGCAGTGGCCGTTGCCGCAGGTGTCCTCGCAGTAGTCGCAGTCGGTGGGGCAACTCCAGCAGTCCTCGTCCTCGTCGCAGAACCAGTCGCCGCAGCCGGGGCAGGCGCCGCAATCGGAGGGGCAGTCGGCGCAGTCCTCGGCGCCCTCGCAGACGCCGTCGCCGCACCAGGCGGGGCAGTCGCCGCAGTCGCGCGGGCAGGTGTAGCAGAGCTCGGAGGGGCCGCAGCGGCCGTCGCCGCAGGTGTCGGGGCAGGTGCCGCAGTCGGCGGGGCAGGAGGCGCACGACTCGGTGAGCCAGCACAGGCCGTCGCCGCAGACCTGGCAGCGGCCGCAGTCGTACCAGCAGGACTCGCAGGTCTCGCCGCCGGAGCAGGCGCCGTCGCCGCAGACGGGCGGGCACGCGCCGCAGTCCTCGGGACACGTCGCGCAGTGCTCGGACCAGTCGCAGGCGCCGTCGCCGCAGGTCGGGCAGGTGCCGCAGTCGGCGCGGCAGGAGGTGCAGGTTTCGGAGACGCCGCAGGCGCCGTCGCCGCAGCGGTCGGGGCAGGGCCCGCAGTCGGCGGGGCAGGACGCGCAGTCCTCGGTGAAGGCGCAGCGGCCGTCGCCGCAGGCGGGCGGGCAGATGCCGCAGTCGCTGGCGCAGGAGGAGCAGGTCTCGCCGGGCTCGCAGACCCAGTTGCCGCACAGCGGCGGGCAGGCGCCGCAGTCGGCGGGGCAGGACGCGCACGACTCGGTGGAGCCGCAGACGCCGTCGCCGCACACCTCGTCGCACGGTCCGCAGTCGGCGCGGCAGTCGTAGCAGCTCTCGCCGTAGGCGCAGACGCCGTCGCCGCAGGTCGGCGGGCACATGCCGCAGTCCCAGGGGCAGGTGTTGCAGTTCTCGCCGGCGGAGCGGTTGCAGCGGCCGTCGCCGCAGCCGGCGCAGGGACCGCAATCGAGCCAGCAATTCGTGCAGTTCTCGCCCGGGTCGCAGCGCCAATCGCCGCAGCGGACGGGACAGGCGCCGCAGTCCGCCGGGCAGAATTCGCAGGTCTCGGTCACGCCGCAGGTGCCGTCGCCGCAGGAGTCGGGGCAGGGTCCGCAGTCGGCGGCGCAGGACGAGCAGCTCTCGGAGCGCTCGCAGCGGCCGTCGCCGCAGACCCCGGGACATTCGCCGCAGTCCCAGCGGCACGAGCCGCAGCTTTCGGTGCGGTCGCAGACGCCGTCGCCGCAGATCCCGGTGCAGGCGCCGCAGTCGCCGGGGCAGCTCCAGCAGGTCTCGGTCGGCCCGCAGGCGCCGTCGCCGCACTCGTCGGGACAGGCGCCGCAGTCGCCGGGGCAGGTGACGCAGGTCTCGGTGGCGGCGTTGCAGCGGCCGTCGCCGCAACCGGGGCAGCGCCCGCAGTCGTCGGGGCAGGAGGCGCAGGTCTCGGTGGGTCCGCAGGCGCCGTCGCGGCAGACGTCGGGGCAGGCGCCGCAGTCGCCGGGACAGGTGCGGCAGCTCTCGGTCAAGCCGCAGATGCGATCGCCGCAGATCACGGGGCAGGCGCCGCAGTCGGCGGCGCAGGTCACGCACGACTCGGTGGGCCCGCAGACGCCGTCGGGGCAGACGTCGACGCAGATGCCGCAGTCGAGCGGGCAGGAGGCGCAGCTCTCGGTGGAGGAGCAGGTGCCGTCGCCGCAACCGGGGCAGGACCCGCAGTCGAGCGGGCAGGAAGCGCACGTTTCGGTGGCGCCGCAGCGGCCGTCCCCGCAGGAATCGGGACACAGTCCGCAGTCGGCCGGACAGTCGGCGCAGTCCTCGGTGCGGCCGCAGACGCCGTCGCCGCAGCGGTCGGGGCAGGCGCCGCAGTCGGCGGGACAGGTGAGACACGACTCGCCGCCGGCGCACGCGCCGTCGCCGCAGCCGGGGCAGGCGCCGCAGTCGGCGGCGCACGAGACGCAGTTCTCGGTCGGCCCGCAGGCGCCGTCGCCGCAGCGGTCGGGGCAGCGGCCGCAATCGCCCGGGCACGTGACACAGGTTTCGGTCAGGCCGCAGACCCGGTCGCCGCAGATGTCGGGGCAGGGCCCGCAGTCCTCCGGGCAATCGACGCAGCTCTCGCTCGAGATGCACCGCCCATCCCCGCAGGTCGGGCAGGGCCCGCAGTCGGCGCGGCAGGTCCGGCAGTCCTCACCCGCGCTCGCGTCGCAGACGCCGTCGCCGCACATCATCGGGCAGGGTCCGCAGTCGCCCGGACAGCTCTCGCAGTCCTCCGCCCCCTCGCAGCGGCCGTCGCCGCAGGAGCCGGGACAGGCGCCGCAGTCGGCCGGGCACGACAGGCAGCTCTCCTCCGGGCTGCAGAAACCGTCGCCGCAGCCGGGACAGGAACCGCAGTCGCCCGGACACGTCGCACACGTCTCCGTCGGGTCGCAGCGGCCGTCGCCGCAGGTGCCGGGGCAGTCGCCGCAGTCAGCCGGGCACGAGCCGCACGTCTCGCCGCGCGAGCAGCGACCGTCGCCGCAGCCGGGACAGGGCCCGCAGTCATCGGGGCAGAGACCGCAGTCCTCGGTCGGCGCGCAGTAGCCGTTGCCGCACCACTCCCCGCACGGCCCGCAGTCGTCCGGGCAGATCTCGCACGACTCCTCGAACGTGCAGACCCCGTCCCCGCAGTTGTCCCCCAACATCGGGGTCCGGCCGCAGGCGGCGACCACCAGCGCCAGCGCGACCGTCGCGACGACCCGCACAGCATCGCTCTTCTGCATGGTTGCACCCCGTTTCGCCCCAAGAATGACATGCACCCGCGCCTCCGTCGAGGGGTAGTTCGGTTCCCCAGGAGTGCGACAGGCTGGCACGGCGATCGCCATTCCCGAACAGGGAGCGGCGTGCCGGGATCCTGCCGGAGGATTTGGATCCCGGCACGCCGTGGTCCGGTAGTCGGATGTGCGGGAAGCGTGCCGGTGAGGGGGAAGGGAGGTGGTCGTCGTCGACGCCCGAGGGCCCCGGAACCACGGAGGTCGCTCCGCGATCGCGTTGCTCGCGGCGGGTGTCCGTGGCGACCGCCTGATGGCGGTCTACTGCAGGCCGCCGGTCATCGTCTGAAGCTGCTCGCGGATGGCGGCCTGGAGATTGTTTCTCAAGTCATCCTTGACGGCGGCCTGCCCGGCCGCGGACATGCCGTCGATCCGGCGGAACGACGAGCGAACCGAGTCGCTGTTCTCGGCCTGCACCTCTGCCGCGCAGAGCAGTGCGGCGTCTTCCAGGCGGAAGATCAGCAGCCAGGCCTTGGCGGAGCCCGGCGTGAACGAGACCCCTCCGGCGACCGGCTCGGTCACCTTCGTCGGGTAGATGATCGCCGCGAACTTGTGCGCCTGGTAGCGCTCGAATGCTTCCCGCAGCCGATTCGGGTCCGGAGACTTCCAGAGCTCGGGTTGCGGACCGGCGACGAGGTCGAACTTGGGGTCGTTGAGGGCGGCGAACACGCCGCCGAAGTCGACATCGCTCTTCAGTTTTTCCTCGCCCGTGATCTGCACGAGGTTGTTCCACGTCAGCTTGAGCAGATAGGGGCGCTGGCCGGCGGCCGTCTTCATTTCCTCGACCGGACAGGCCTTCGGCCGGATCGCGGTGGGTGCGGGGATCGACTTGCGAATAGCAGCCAGCGTGTCGTACATCGGCTTGGCCTGCTGGATCGCCTCGGCCATGCGTTCCGCCGGGGAGCCGGCGTGCCCCCTGTCCCCCTTGCAGCCCGCCGTCGTGGGGAGGCAAGCCAGGATCAGCACCGAGATCCAGATCGTCTTCATTCCCTCCTCCTCTGCTGTCTCCGGTCTTGTCGCATGCGCTGCCCTGTCGAGCACATGCGACCCGCGGTTCCGACCCCCTCCGCGTTCGGCTCTTCTACCATGGCCGCGAATCCCGACGCCAATTCGGAGGCCCGTTCCGCGCCGGGAAGCTGCGGCGGCAGCGGCCCGTCCGCCCGGAGGTCCCGTCCGCCCGGAGGTCAGGGATGGAGGCTGATCACGCCGGCCTGGCGGCCGCCGTCGTGGCCGTCGCGGCGGAACGAGAAGAAGTCGGCCGGTTCGGAGACGGTGCAGCGGGAGAAGCGGAGGATTCGGTCGGCCGGGACGCCGTGACGGACGAGCAGCGTCTCGATCGCGCGCTGGAGGTCGATGTGGGGCCGGGGCCACGCAGGTCGCCGCAGGACGACCTCCGGTCCGACGCGGAGCAGGAACTTCTCCACCACCTCCTCGCCGACCTCGAAGGCGTCGGGCCCGATGCAGGGCCCGATGGCCGCGGCCAGCATCGCGGTCGTCGTCCCCGCCTCGTGCGCGACGCGGCGGAGCCCTTCCGGGATCAGCCCGCCGACGGTGGAGCGCCAGCCGCAGTGCAGCACCGCGGCCACGGGCCGTTCGAGGGCGGCGACGATCACGGGGCAGCAGTCGGCGACGCGCACGAGCGCGGCGATGCCGCCGGCGGGGTCGCGCGGGACGTCGTCGCGCGGCGCGAGGACGATGCCGTCGGCCTGCGTTCCGCGCAGGGCGCGGGCCTGTTCCTGGTTGCGCGCCAGCAGCACCTTCTTGCCGTGGACCTGCCGGACGGTGCCGAGGCGTTCGGGGTCGTAGCCGAGGGCCGCGGCCAGGCGCGCGTGATTCTCTCGCACGCGCTCGACGGCGTCGCCGACGTCCCAGCCCAGGTTGAGCGATTCGTACGGTCCGCTCGACACGCCGCCGCGACGCGTGGTGAACCCCCAACGCAACCACGGCGGAAACCACCCTTCGCGGCGCAACAACGGCAGCTCGTCCATCGACCCTCCCGTTCCCCGTTCCCCGTTCCGCGACCGCCGTCGCCCGCCCCCAAACCCCGTCCCCCGTTCTCTGTTCCCTGTTCCCCGTTCCCGTGCTACTGGGGCCCTACACGAAGGCGCGCCGGGGGGCAACCGGCGGCGGATCGGAGAGGTGAGGCATGGCGTTCGTTTTCCCGTCTGCGGAGTGGGTCGCCGCGTTTCGGGACGCGGTCAACGGCAACCCGGCGTACAAGACGTCGGGTCGCGAGTGGACGCACGGGGTGATCACGCTGGTGGTCTCGGCGAACCCGGCCGTCGGGCTGGCCGAGGACGCGTGCATGTGGCTCGACCTGCACCAGGGGGTGTGTCGCGAGGCGAAGCTGGTGCCGCGGGCCGAGGCCGACGCGGGTTCGGCGTTCGTGATCGTCGGCGACTACGCGCGCTGGAAGCAGGTGATCCGCAAGGAGCTGGAGCCGATCAAGGGGATGATGCAGGGCAAGCTCAAGCTGGCCAAGGGACAGCTCCCGGTGATCGTGCGGTTCGTCCAGGCGGCGCGGGACCTGGTCGATTCGGCGACGAGGGTGGCGACGCGGTTCCCGGACGAGTGACGTCCGCGGGAGGGGGCGATGCCGTACGACGATTCGCTGTCGTTCCTGCACTACGCGCCGACGCGCGTGGTGTTCGGCGTCGGGGCGCTCGCCGAGGCCCCGCTGGAGCTGGAGCGTCTGGGTTGCGCGCGGGCGGTGATCGTGACCGACCGCATGCTGTCCGAGAAGACCGACCTCGTGCGCCGGCTGCAGGAGGCGCTGGGCGGCCGTTGCGTCGGGGTCTACGCGGACGCGCAGCCCGACTCGGGGATCCACCTGGTCGATGCGGGGGCGGCCTTCGCCCGCGAGCGGGGCGCGGACAGCCTGGTCTCGCTCGGCGGCGGCTCGGCGATCGATACCGCCAAGGGGATCGCGATCGTCCTGACCGAGGGCGGGTCGCTGATGGACCACCATGGGTTCCAGAACCTGACGCGCCGGCAGACGCCGCACGTGGCGGTCCCGACGACGCACGGCACCGGCAGCGAGGTGACGCGCTACGCGGTGATCAAGGACCACGAGGAGCGATCGAAGCTGGTGTTCGGCGACTTCCACCTGATCCCCGACGTGGCGATCCTCGACCCGGCGCTGACCGTCGGGCAACCGCCGGCGATCGCCGCCGGCACGGCGCTCGACGCGCTGACCCACGCGATCGAAGGGCTGCACTCGCTGCAGCGCAACCCCATCGCCGACGCGCTCGGGCTGCACGCGGCGCGGTTGATCCGGCGCTGGTTGCCGCGGGCGCTCGAGGCGCCGGGCGACCTGGCGGCCCGCGGCCAGCTGCTCGTCGCCGCCGCGATGGCCGGCACCGCCTTCGACAACGCGCAGGTCGGGCTGGTGCACGCGATCGCCCACACCGTCGGCGCGCGCCACGGCGTGCACCACGGGCTGGCCAACGCGATCGCTCTGCCGCACGTGATCCGCTTCAACGCGGCCGAGGCGGCCGAACCGTACGGCGAGCTGGCGCGCGCGCTGGGGTTCACCGCGGCGGGCGACGGCGCGGAGGCCGCCGAGGCGCTGGCGGCGGGCGTGCAGGAGTTGACGCGCGCCTGCGGCCTGCCTGTGCGCTACCGCGACGCCGGCGTGCCCGAGGCGGATCTCGAGGCGATCGCCGCGGCGGCGATCGCCGACGCCGCGATCGTCTACAATCCGCGGATGGCGATGGACCCGGCGACGGTGCTCGAGGTGCTCCGCGCCGCGTGGTGACGAGGTCGCGATGGCCGAAGGCGGTCTGATCGTCGTGACGCCCGGGGCCGAGGCGAACGGCCTGGCCGCGATGGTCGCCGACCTGGTGCGCCAGAACCTCGCCGCGCACCCCGACCGCCTCGCCGACCTCGCACGGCTCGACCTGTGGCTCGGCCTCCGCGCCCCGGACATCGAAGTCGAGCTGACGCTGGTGTTCGCGGGCGGGCGGTTGACGGTGGTCGATGGCGTGCTGCCGCGGGCCGAGGCGACGGTCACGGCGACCTCGGAGGCGGTGCTCGAGCTGTCGCTGCTGCGCGTCGGCCGCTCGGGCCTGCCGATCGTGTGGGACGCCGCGGGACGCAAGGTCCTGCGGCGCCTGGTGTCCGGCGAACTGCGGCTGCGCGGGCTCGGGGCCGCGGGGCGACTGCTGCGCGTGGTCCGCCTGCTGTCGGCGGCGGCCTGAGCGGGTGCACGGAGGGCACGGGGATGGACCTGCAACTGGCGGACAAGGTGGTGCTCGTGACCGGCGCCTCGGGCGGCATCGGGCGCGCGATCGCCGAGGCGTTCGCGGGCGAAGGCGCGCGGCTCGCCCTGTTCGGCAACACCCGCGCGCGGGAGCTGGAGGACTGGGTCCGCGACCGGGGCCTCGCCGGCCGCGCGAGCGTGGCCGCCGTCGAGCTGACGCGGCCCGAGGCGGTCGAGGCGGCGTTCGACGAGGCGCTGCGCCGCCACGGCCGGCTCGACGCGTGCGTGGCCTGCGCCGGGGTCTGGCCGCCGGAGACGGGTCGGCTCGACGAGCTGCCGGTGGAGCGGGTGCGGCGGACGATCGAGATCGATCTGCTGGGCACGGTCTGGACGGCGCGGGCCTTCCTGCGGGTCCTGGCCCGGACCGGCCCGCGGCCGGACGGGCACGGGGCGTCGCTGGTCCTGATCGGCTCGACGGCGGGGCGGTTCGGCGAGGCGGGACATGCGGACTACGCGGCGGCCAAGGCGGCGCTGCGCGGCCTCGCCCTGTCGCTCAAGAACGAGATCGTGGCGCTCGACCCCTACGCGCGCGTCAACGTCGTCGAGCCCGGCTGGACGGTGACGGCGATGGCCCGCGCGGCGCTGGCCGACCCGGCGTCGGTGGCGCGGGTCGTCCGGACGATGCCGCTCCGGCAACTCGGCCGCCCGGAGGACGTCGCCCGTGCCGTCGTGCTCCTGGCCTCGCCCGCCGCCGCGCGGCACGTCAGCGGCGAGTTCCTCACCGTGGCCGGCGGGATGGAGGGCCGGGTACGCTGGGAGGCCGCGGAGGTCGACCCCGCGGCGGTCCGCGCGCGTCTCGCACCGGACGGCGCGGACGGACGCCGGGAACCGCCGCCTACGGGAAGCGCTTGACGTAGATCCGCTGCGGGGCCGCCACCGGCTCGCGGAACGCCACGTACGGCACGCTGCCGATGCCGACGAGGTACGGCAGCACGGCACCGGTCGAGGCGTCGTTGTTGAGCGGCGCGCCGACGCGCTCCCAGGCCAGACCGTTCCAGCGCGCCACCCGGATCACGCCGCCCGCGGCGCCGGGACCGCCCGAGAACGTCACCCCCTCGACCCACGCCACGTGCGGCGTCCCGCCGACGAATGCCAGCGAGGGGTAGTCGGAGTTCCGCGTCGGGTCGCTCACCGGTCCCCCACCGATCAGCGTCCACGTCCCCCCCGCCGCCTCGTAGCGCTTGACGAACACCTTCTGCACGCCGCCGTCCTGCTCGGCGAAGGCGACCCAGGTGCGTCCGGTCGCGTCGAGCGCCATCCAGAGGTAGTTGGCGGCGGCGGTACCGGCCGCCGGCGGGTTCTGGTTGAACGACGGGCCGACGTTGACCCACGCGCCGGGTTCGATCGGGGCTTCCCAGCGGCGGACGTAGCGCCAGCCGTTGTCGATCAGCGCGACGAGCGCCCGGGTGCCGTCGTAGACCACGTCGCTCGAGCCGCCGCCGTTCATCGTGAGCAGGCCCGTGCCCATGGGGCTGGGCGGGTTCGGGGTGTCCCACCACGCGGTGCCGGTCCAGCGGGCGTAGCCCACGCCGATCCCGCAGCCGCCGGCGCCGACGAACGAGAAGTGCGGCCGCTCGCCGTCCAGCGCCAGGGCGGCGTTGAAGTGCATCAGGCAGGTCGGCCGGTACCCCGGCGCACCGACCTCGACCCAGCCGGCGCCGGTGCTGTCGAACCGCTTCACATGGTCCGGCGGGGTCATCAAGATCGGCCGGTCCATGCAGAACACGTACGGCGTGGTCCGGTCGAACTGGATGTCGATCACCGGCTGGGCCTCGGCACCGCCGGTGACCGGCCCGCCGAGCTGCGTCCAGCCGGTGCCGCCGAGCCGGTGCACGTAGGCGGTGTCGGTCGCCTCGTCGGCGACCCAGGCCACATGCGGCGTGGTTCCGTCGGAGCCGAGCGCGTGGGCCAGGGCGGGGAGCGTCGGGTTGACGGCGGCCCGCCCGACCGTCTCCCAGGCCCGGACGACGCAGTGACCGCCGCTGCAGTCCTCGTCGAAGCGGCAGGCGATGGCGCAATCGCCGCAGTGGTGACGGTCGGTCCGCAGGTCGTAGCACCCTCCGTCGGGGCAGAGCGTGAGGCCGGTCTCCGTGCCGATGCAGGAGCCGTCGCTGCAGGTGTCGGGCGAGGTGCAGGGGTTTCCGTCGTCGCAGGGGGCGGTGTTGTGGGTGTGGGTGCAGCCGGAGGCTGGGTTGCAGCCGTCGTCGGTGCAGACGTCGCCGTCGTTGCAGTCGCGGGGCGCTCCGCCGCAGCGTCCGCCGCTGCAGGCGTCGCCGACGGTGCAGGCGTCGCCGTCGTCGCAGCTCGTGCCGTCGCCCCGCGGCTGCATCGCGCAGGTCCCCGTGGCCGGGTTGCAGCGGTTGGCCCGGCACGTCGTGTCGCCGCTGGGGTCGCAGACGACGACCGTGCCGGGATCGATGACGCACGTGTGGGTCCCCGGGTCGCAGACCAGCGTGCCGTTGCACAGGTTCCCGTCCTCGTAGGGCGCGCAATCGCCCGTCGCCTCGCACTCGCAGATCGAGGGTCCGCCGGCGCAGACGCCGGCGGTGCAGGCGTCGCCCGTCGTGCAGCCGTTGCCGTCGTCGCAGCTCATCCCGTCCGCCACCGGGGTCATCGCGCAGTCGCCGGTCGCCGGAACGCAGAGATTGACCAGGCAGTCGGTGTCGCCGCTCGGGTCGCACGAGACGATCGTCTCCGGCGCGAAACGGCACTCCAGGCCGACGCAGAGCAGCCGGCCGTTGCACAGGTTGCCGTCGTCGTGGGGCAGGCAGTCGTCGTCGGTGTCGCACAGGCAGACCGACAGACCGCCGGTGCAGACGCCGGCCAGACACGATTCGTCCTCGGTGCACGGGTCGCCGTCGTCGCACGCCGTGCCGTCCGCGAGCGCGATGCCGGCGTGGCACTCGCAGGCCACGCACTGCTCCGCGCCGTTGCAGTACGACTCGTCCTGGCACTCCTCGTCGGACGTGCACCGGCAGACGCCGTCGGTCGGGACGTCGCCGTCGGTCGGGACGTCGCCGTCGGTCGGGACGTCGAACTCGTCCCCGAGTCCTTCGGTCGGGACGTCGCCGTCCGCGTCGGTGTCGTCGCCCGTCGTCGAGCCGCAGGCGGTCGCCAGCAGCAGGGCCGCGAGTGCGATCGTCCAGTTCGCAAGCCGTCGTTCCATCGGATCCCTCCCTTCCCTCGTCCGAAGGCCGTTCCTGTGGCGGACGGAACAATTCCTAGCACGAGGCCCTGGCGCCGGCCACCCGGTCCGTCCGCGGGCGCTTCGCGGCCCGTGGCGTCGGCCCCGTGGCCGGCGCGCGGCGTTGTTCCGGCCGGGGGCACGGCGCACGCGCCGCGCCGCACGGCCGTCCGGTCCCCCGGGCGGGTGTCCGAGGTCACTCGAGACGCGCGTCGAGGCGCCGGAGGAGGCGGCGGGTGAACTCCAGGGCCGCGGCGGGGGTCGCGGGGTCGACGTTCTCCGGGGTGTCGCTGCGCCAGTGGTAGTGCGGTGGATAGCCCGCGTCGTCCAGCGCGATCAGCGACAGCGTCTTGTAGCCGCGCACCAGTCCCGCCAGCGCGTCGGTACCGAACGTCATCGCGTACGGCCGCGCCGGCGGCGCCCCGGGCTCGGCCGCCGTCTCCCGGGCCAACGTCACGAACGACGCGTCGTACTGCAGGAACCGCACGAACCCCTCGCCCGTGCACCAGCGCAGCGTGCCGCCGCCGAGCGTGTCGAGCGCGAGCAGCCAGGTGCGCTCTCGGTCCAGTTCGACCGCGTGCCGCTCGAGCAGATCGACCGCGCCGGCCAGCCCCGATTCCTCGCATCCGGTGGCGACGAACCAGACCTCGGTGTGCTCGAGCGGCGCGGCGCGGAGCTCCGCGGCCAGGGCCAGCAGCACGGCCAAGCCCGCGGCGTCGTCGGAGGCGCCGGGGACGGCGGGGTTCAGTGCCGCGCGCCCCATCGTCAGCGCCACCCATCCCTGGAGCTGCGCCAGCGCCCAGGTGGCGAGCTGGGTCGGGAGGCCGACCGACGCGCCGGCGTGCAGCGCCGTCTGCGCCACGCCGGCCCAGAACACGATCTGCACCGGGTTCGGCGCGCGGCCGAGCTTGTCGTGGAACAGCTCGACCGCCGCGCGCGCCCGCTGCGGCTCGAAGAACACCGCCGGCCCCTCGCGCGCCGCGTCGACGTGCGCCATCAGCACGACCCGGCGGCGGCGCTCCCGCGTCGCGGGAAGGCGGGCAAGCACGTTGCGCGACCGGCCCTGCGGCAGCAGCCGCGACAGCGCCGCCCCGCGCGCCTCGAGGTCGCCCCACAGCGAGAGGTTGGCGCCGCCGGCCAGCAGCGTCGCGAGTCGCGGGCTGGTGATGCCGAGCGACCCGGCGAGGGCCAGGGCGCCGCAATGGGCGGCGAGTCGCGCGTAGCCGTTGGTGATCGCGCGGAACTCCTCGACCTCGGGCGCGTAGCCCAGATCCCGCAGCACCGCGGCCGCGTGCTCGTGCGCCCGCCGTTCGCCCTCGCTGCCGGCCAGCCGCGGGGGCAAGGCGCACAGCGCCCGGATCTGCTCCATCAGGTCGATGCGGTGCGTCTCGTCCATGGGCGGATGTTCCGCCGTCGCCGCCCGCCGGTCAACCGTCGCCGCGTCGTCCCGCGCTGGCGATGAGGACGCTCAGCGGCGAGGCCGGGTGAGGAGTCCCTCCGGCCGGAAGGCGAAGTGGTCGAGGCAGGCGTCGAGGGTGCGGAACGAGGCGCCCCAGCGGTCGATGCTCTTGCCGGACAGCCGCGGCCCACACTCCAGCCTGCGGCAGACATCGGCGACGAAAGCGTGCAGCGCGCCCGGCGCCAGGTCCTCCTCGACCGTCACGATCTCCTCCGTCCCGCGCAGCAGCGCCCGCAGGTGCTCAAGGTCGAGCGGTCCGCGCAGGACGCTCTGCACGATCACGCCGAATCCGGCGAACGCCGGCGTGGCGCGGGCCTCGAGCGCCAGGCGGGTCGAAACCGGTCCGATCGTCCAGAAGCAGCGACGCAGGTCGTCCCCCAGCACCAGCGGCCGGTCGGGCCGCACGGTTTCGCGGGGCAGGCCGAGCGCCAGTGGCGTGCGCCGCAGCCGGAAATAGACCGCCCGGTCCGCCCCGGCCACCGCCCAATCGAGCAGCGCGGCGGCGTGATGGGCGTCGGGCGGCTCCACGACCCACAGGTCCGGGAGCGCCAGCATCAGCGACAGGTCGTTCGTCGCCTGGTGCGTCTTGCCGTCCGTGAAGTAGCACAACCCGGCGTAGTGGCCGGCGTAGATCACTTTCAGGCGGTCGATCTGGTTCACGAAGAGCTGGTCCAGCGCGCGCCGGAAGAACGCGGCGTACGTGTGGACCACCGGCAGCCGGCCGGCCAGCGCCCGCCCCCCGGCGAACGAGACCAGATCCTGCTCGGCGATCCCGAGTTCGTGGAACTGCCGGCCGCGCCGCGCGATCCGTTCCAGCCCGCACGACTGTGCCAGGTCGGCGTCCAGCACCTCGAGATCCGGCCGCTCGTCGAGCAGCGCCTCGAGGCGCCGGGCGAAGCCGTCGCGGGTGGACGGTTCGGGCGGCGGGGTCGCGGGACGGGCCGGCGCGGCGTCGCGCGGGTGCCGCTCCCATTCCGCGCGCAGTTCGGCCGAGCCGGACCGGGCGACCTGCTCCTCCACGAGCCGCGCGTACAACGCCTCGTCCGGCACCCGGCTGTGCCACGGCTGCCGCCCGTCCTCCGGCGGCAGCAGGTCGGTGCCGCCCGCCTTCCGCGTGCGTGCCCAGACGACCACCGGCCGGCCGGCCGGCGCGTCGAACGCCGCGGCGAGGGCCTCGCCGTCGTGCCCGTCGACCTCCCGCACCTCCAGCCCGAGCCCCTCGAACACCTTGCGCGGATCCGGCAAGTGCTTGAGCCGCTCGACCGGAAGCTCGGTCTGGAAGCCGTTGGCATCGATCACGGTCCGCACGTGGCGCAGGTCGCGGTACACGACGTTCTGGAGCGCTTCGAAGCACTGGCCCTCCTGCAGCTCGCCGTCGCCGAGCACGACGAAGAAGCGTTCGCCGGGCCGGTCGAGGGCCAGGCCGGCGGCGCGCGACAGCGCCTGGCCGAGCGACCCGGTGGTGAACGGGATGCCCGGCGTGCCGCGCTCCACGTGCGCCGGCAGGCCGTCCGGCCCGTCCTTGTAGCGGAGCAGCCGCTCGCGGCCGAGCAGGCCGACGCCGTGGAGGCATGCGTACTGCATCGGCGCCGCGTGCCCCTTGGAGAGCACGACGTTCCGCTCGCCGAGGCGGAAGTACAGCGTGGTGAGGATCTCGGCGACGGAGAAGGTCGCGCCGAGCCAGCCGTGGCGGGCCGCCTGGATGCAGCCGAGCGCGTTGATGCGGTTGAAGGCGCAGAGCGCGCGCAAGCCCTCCGGCGTGCGCGCGTCCTGCCGTTCATAGTGGGCTCGATCGACGAGGAACGGCTTCATGGCGGGGACGATAGCGCAGCCGCGGAAGACGTTGCACCCCGGGACGCGCGGCGCGTTCACCCGGGCCGCCGGTCGAGCAGGGCGGTGCCGCGGGCGTCGCCGGCGGGCACGACGATCGGTTCCTCGTAGTCCGGGACCACCATCGTCGCCGCCGGGGCGAACCGCCGCACCTCGGCGGCGAAGCCGTCCAGGTCGATCCCCGGCAGCCGGTGGACGCCGCGCTCGAGCGGCGCGAAGAAGGCGTCGAAGTGGGTCGGCACGACGGCCCGCGGCGCCAGCAGCCCCGCCAGCCGCTCGACGTAGCGCGGGGTCGCGGAACGTCCGGCGAGCCCCACCAGCGCCACATCCGCCCGCAGTCCCCGGACCTCGGCATCGATCAGGTCGGCGCTGCCGTTGTGGTACACCGCCGTCCCGTGCGCCTCGAGGAGCAGGCCGAACACGCCCCCGTCGAGATACTCGAACCAGCGCAGCGGCAGCCGGGGCGGCGCGTCGATCGTCCCGGCGTGGGGCACGCGGCCGAGGAGCAGTCGGCCGTGCAGGCTCGGCACGAACCGCACCTCGATCGCCCCGAAGCGTCCGCGCCAGCCCGCCGGCGGTACCTCGACGAGCTGCGCCTCCGGCACCCCTTCGGCGCGGGCGACGTTGCAGACGGTGCGGGAGCCGACGAGCGGCGCGCCGGTCCGGCGGGCGAGGCGCGGGGCGTCGAGCAGGTGGTCGTAGTGGCCGTGGCTGCACAGGATCGCGTCGACCCGCGGCGGCCGGTGCGCGTGCAGCGCCGTCTCGTCGGGCTCGATCGGTCCGCGGGCGAGGCGCGGCAGCGACGGGCGGCTGAGGAACGGGTCGACGAGCAGGGTCGTCGCGCCGGCGCGCACGACGAAGCCGGCGGTGCCGAGCCAGCGCAGCTCCAACGCCGCGCCGGCCGCGTCGCCGGTTCGCGGCCGCAGGCCGGCCGGCGGGCGCCGGCGCGGGAACAGCCGTTCGTAGATCACGTCCCCTCCGCCAGCACGGCACGCAGCCCCGCCAGGACCTCGGCGTGCCGCGTCCCGTTGCTCGCCGCGTACGCCGCCGGCGTGCGGACGTCGGGGCGGTTGTACGGAATCGGCGCGCCGGCGGCGTCGGTCAACATCCCGCCCGCCTCGCGGATCAGGATCTCGGGGGCGGCGAGGTCCCATTCCTTGGTGCCGCCGCCGACGTGCACGTAGAGGTCGGCCTCCCCGGTGGCGAGGCGGAACATCTTGAGGCCGACGGAGCCGCAGGGCGTTTCGTGGGCCAGGCCGAGGCGGGCCCGGAGGGCGTCGATCTT
>JAAZOP010000341.1 GCA_012797735.1 Myxococcales bacterium | reverse complement strand
TCGGCCTGCGGCCCGCGGCGCAGCCGGTGCTGTCGGCGCCGGTACCGATCGGTTTCGAGCGCGAGCCGCCGCCGCCGGGCGGCGCGCCGCCGGACCAGCCCTGGGTCCACCTCCGCGGTCGCGCGCCGCTCGACGACGTCGTCGAGTTCTACACCCGGTATCTCGACCCGGGCACCCCGGACCCGGTGGGGGAGGGCGCCGCCGGCGGCGGGACGACTCCGGCTCCGCGATGCGTGGTGCGGGCCGTCGGTCCCCGGGCGGAGTGCCCGCCGGGGAAGTCCTGCCCGGCGGAGAAGTCCTGCGTCCTGCACGCCGGCGGCGCGATCCGCTTCAGCGCGCAGCGTCCGCGCCCGCCCGGCGAGGCCGGAGCGCTGGTCAACGTCGTGCTGACGACGGTGGGCGGTCAGACGCGGATCACGATCGAGAACGAGTCGTTGTTGCGGATCCTGCGGGAAAACGCGCCCGAGGGCGAGTTCCCGCCGCAACCGGACCTGACGAAGTACCGGACGATGGAGGAGATTCCGTCCGAGTTCATCGACTGAGCGGCTCGACGTCCCGGCGGGACGGGGAGGATGCGCGAATGAGAAGGTCAATGCGACCCAGGACGGGGGAGGGGAGGGCGGCTCGGCGGCCGCTCCGCGCGGTCGGGGCGGTCGTGGTCTGGGGCGCCGCCTGGCTGGCGATCGGTTCGTGCGTCGCGGACCCGCCGGAGCCGCCGCCGGGCTCGACCGAAGAGCGCCCCCCGGCGCTCGGCGACCCGCCGCGCGCCTCGTGCGGCGTGGACGAGGAAACCGGGGAGCCGAAGGCCTGTTGCGACAACGACGAGGCGTGCCAGGACGGCCTCTACTGCAACGGCCGCGAGACGTGCAACTGCTGGGGCGGTTGCGAACGGGCGGCGGGGCCGATCGTGTGCGACGACGGCATCGCGTGCACGATCGACTTCTGCGACGAGGAGTTGGACGCCTGCCGGTTCATGACGGCCTGCGCCGACGGGAACGCCTGCACGCGGGACGTGTGCAATCCCGACGGCACGTGCAGCCATCCGCCGACGCCGCTCGGCTTCCCCTGCAACGACGGGCTGTTCTGCACGGCGGCGAGTTCCTGCGACGGCCGGAGCGTCTGCGTCGGCTCGCCCGTCAGCCCGTGCCAGGACAGCACGAACTGCCCGCACGTGACGTGCGACGAGGCGTCGGCCACGTGCGGTTGCGGCTGGACGGACGACATCGATTTCCAGTCGGGGACGAGCGACGGGTTGTCGACGAATCCGAGCCACCCGTTGCACCCGGACTGCGCGGAACCGGGCAACCTGTGCCTCGACTCGTCGGTGAGCACCTCGCGGCACATCTGGGTCCCCAACTCGCCGGAGCGCACGGTGGCCAAGCTGGATGTCGACACCGGCGCCCAGATGGCCGGTTTTCCCAGGGCGTCGCTGGGCTACGAACCGTCGCGCACGGTGCAGGACCCGCGGGACGGCTCGGTCTGGCTCGGAAACCGCGGCTGGAGTTCGCCGTCGAATCCCGCCTACTCCAACGTCGTGCACTTCGACGTCAACGGCAACGTGATCTGCTGGACCGGTCTGCCGGGCATGGTCCGTGCCCTGGGCATCGACCGCGACTACAACGTCTGGGCCGGGCTGTGGGACCGCCAGGAGGTCGTCAAGATCGACGGCAACGCGCTCGGCCCTGTCGGTTCGGGAGCGCCGGACGGTCGCAGCTACCCGACCTGCCCGATCCTCGGGCGTTGGGCGGCCGGCGGGCGGCCGTACGGCGGCGTGGGGGACGCGGCGGGGAACGTCTGGTTCGTGCTGAACGAAACCTGGGCCAGCAGCTTCGACATCCGCGTGCAGGCGCTGCTCAAGGTACCGATCGCCAACCCCACCGGCGGCCGGCAGTGGTACGTGCCGCCTTCGTCCAGCGTCGGCGGCTGCTTCAGCACCTACGGCATCGCGATTGACGGGCGCGGGCGGATCCTGATCGGCTCGTACGGCTGCGGGACGCTCATCCGCTACGACCCCTCGACCAACGCCTGGTCGTACATCTCGGCCTGGACGCACGGGCGGCCGCGCGGCGTGGCGCTCACGGCCGACGGGACGATCTACACCGCTCTGCACAACAACAAGATCGCCCGCATTCCCGACAACCTGTCGCGCGTCGATCCGATCACGCTGGGGGCCACGTGCGAATCGGCCGGAACGGCCGTCGACTACGCCGGCCGTGTCTGGGGCGTGACGTACTGCCACGCCTGCCGAGTGAACGTCTCGGCGTGGCCGTCCTACAGTTCGACTTGCTTCAACACCGGCGGCTCACCGTACGCGTACACCGACATGACGGGGATGCAGCACCTGCTGTTCACGCGTCCCAGTGGCACCTGGACCATCGCCCTCGACTCGGGCTACACCGACTCGACCTGGCACACGATCCGGTGGACGGCGCTGGAGAATCCGGGGGTCACCGACATCTCGGTGCGCGCCCGGACGGCGGCCACGCAGGCCGGACTGGCGGCCGCCGCTTGGTGCACCTCGCAGACCACCTCGCCGGCCGACATCCGGACGCTCGTGGCCAACCCGAACCGGTGGATCCAGGTCGAGGTGACGTTGAGCACGACCGATCCGGCCCAGACGCCGGTCCTGTACGACCTGAACGTGGACTGGTCGCGGTGAGGTGGCAGCCATGACGACGCGATACGAGAACGCGACGGTCGGAACGAGGAAGGCGCTGCGCCTGGGCTTGCTGGCGGCGATGCTGCTGGTCGGTTCCGCCGGCTGCGACGACAAGGAGTGCTCGCGCACCAGCGACTGTCCGGCGGGCCACTACTGTTCCCGGAGCGGACAGTGCGTGCCGTTCGAGGACGTGACGCGGGCCGATGCCGACGCCGACGCCGATGCCGACGCGCCGTCAGACCGGCCGGCCGAGACGCCGGCGGACGGTGCCGACGGGCCGGCGGACGGCGCAGAGGACGACGCCCCGGGCGCGGACGGCGACTCCGACGTCGCCGAGGACGACGGCGGGCCCGGGCCGTGCGCGTCCGACGAGGACTGCGACGACGGGTCGCCGTGCACCGACGACCGCTGCGAGGCGGGGGAGTGCACGCACGCCCATCATCCGGATGGCGAGCCGTGTCCGGACGACGAGTGGTGCGACGGGGTCGAGGAGTGTTTCGACGGCCTGTGCCGGAACACGGTCACGCCCTGTCCCGAGCCGCCCGACCCGTGCATCTACGCCGCCTGCGACGAGGCGACGCACACTTGCAGGGACGCGCCGGTCGTCGACGGCATGATGTGCGGCGCGGAAACCGCGTGCGGCGCGATCGACGTCTGCATCGACGGCGCCTGCACCCGCCGGCTGGAGGGGGCGTGCGACGACGGCAATCCGTGCACGATCGACCGCTGCGTCACCGACGCGCCCGGGGCGCCGCCGCACTGCGAGCGCGACCATGCGGCGGACGGGACGAGCTGCACGACGGCCGACCCGTGCGGCGGGGGCGGGGCGCGCGTCTGCGTCGCGGGGAACTGCATCGCGGCGTCCGACGCGCCGTGCGGCGACGGGAGCCTGTGCACGGTGACCGCCTGCTGGTTCGACGGCTCGTGCACGACGGTCTCGCCGACGCCGTCGATCCCGCCGCTGGCCTGCGGCTCCGGCGTGACCGCTTCGACGTTCACCGGCGCGAACGACGTGTCGAGCTACGGGACGTGCGCGTCGGGGCTCACGGGGGGCGAGGTCGTCTACGCCGTCGACCTGCCGGCGTGGACGGTGCGCCTCACCGCGACGCTCTCGGACGTCGTGTCCAACGGGACGCCGACGGTCCTGGTGCTGGGCGACGCCTGCGATCCCGCCTCGTGCGTCGCCTCCGGCGCGTCCTCGGTCGCGGCCACGGTCACGGGCGGGCGGCGGTACTACGTCGTGGTGGACGGTGCGGCCAACGCCCGCGCCGCGTTCTCCCTGGCGGTCGACTGCTCGTAGAGCCCGGGGCCGCCCGCGTCACGGGGCGGGCGGGGCGGCCGACTTGCGGCCGGCCTTCCGGGCCGGTTCCTTGTCCTTGCGGGGAGGGGCGGGTGCAACCGGCTTGCCGCCGGCGGGGAACCGGTCGTTCGGCTCGAGCACCAGGGCGAGGGCGTCCTCCATGTTGCGGAGCTGGATCAGCTCCAGTTCGTCCCGGACCTCCTTCGGAACCTCGACCAGGTCGGGGGCGTTGCGCTCCGGCAGGACCACCCGCCTGATGCCGGCGCGGTGCGCGGCGAGTACCTTTTCCTTGACGCCGCCGACCGGCAGGAGGCGGCCGCGCAGGGTGATCTCGCCGGTCATCGCCACGTCGTGCTGGACACGGATGCCGGTGAGCATCGAGGTCAGCGCGGCGAACATCGCCAGCCCGGCGCTCGGCCCGTCCTTCGGGATCGCCCCCGCCGGCACGTGCACGTGCAGGTCGGAGTTCTCGAAGATCGCCGGGTCGAGCCCGTAGCGCTCGGCGTTCGCCCGCACGTACGACAGGGCGGCCTGGGCGGATTCCTTCATCACGTCGCCGAGCTGTCCGGTGAGCGCGAGCTTGCCCTTGCCGGGCATGCGGGTCGCCTCGATGAAGATGATGTCTCCGCCGGTGCTGGTCCAGACCAGGCCGGTCGCGACGCCCGGGATCTCGGTCCGCTCGGCCACCTCCGAGGTGAACTTGGCCGGTCCGAGGTACTCCAGCAGGTCGTCGGGGCGGACGACGGCGGGGAGCTGGTCCGGCCGGAGCGTCTCCTCGGCGATCTTGACGGCGACGCCGCGACAGCACCCGGCGATCGACCGCTCGAGGTTCCGCACGCCGGCCTCCCGCGTGTACGTGTCGATGATCCGCTCGACCGTCTCCTGCGGGATCCGGATCCTCGTCTCGTCGAGGCCGTGTTCGGCGAGCTGCCGGGGCTGGAGGTGCACCCGGGCGATTTCGATCTTCTCGCGGCGGGTGTAGCCGGGCAGTTCGAGGATTTCCATGCGGTCGCGCAGGGGCGGGGGGATCGGGTCGGGCAGGTTCGCCGTGGTGATGAACATCACCTTCGACAGGTCGAACGGGACCTCGATGTAGTGGTCGGCGAAGGTGTCGTTCTGCTCCGGGTCGAGCACCTCCAGCAGGGCGGCGGCCGGGTCGCCGCGGAAGTCGCGCCCGATCTTGTCGACCTCGTCCATCATGAACACCGGGTTGCGCGTCCCGGCCTTCTTGAGCTGCTGGATGATCTGGCCCGGGAGGGCGCCGACGTAGGTCCGCCGGTGACCCCGGATCGCCGCCTCGTCGTGCACGCCGCCGAGCGAGATGCGTACGAACTTGCGGCCGAGCGCGCGGGCGATCGACTTGCCGAGCGACGTCTTGCCGACGCCGGGGGGCCCGACGAAGCACAGGATCGGCCCCTTCTTGTCGGTCTTGAGCTTGCGCACCGCGATGTACTCGATGATGCGCTTCTTCACCTTGTCCAGACCGTAGTGGTCCTCCTCCAGGACCTTGCGCACCTCGCCGATGTCCAGCCTGTCCTTGGTCTCGACCCGCCAGGGCAGATCCATGATCCAGTCGAGGTACGTGCGGGCCACGGTGTACTCGGCCGAACCGACCTGCATCGCCTTGAGGCGGCGGATCTGCTTCTGCGCGACCTCGCGCGCCTCCTGCGGCAGGTCGAGCTTCGCCAGCTTGTCGTCCATCCCCTCGAGATCGCTGCCCTCGTCGTCCGACTCGCCCAACTCCTCCTTGATCGCCTTGAGCTGCTGCCGCAGCACGTACTCGCGCTGCGTCTTGCCCATTTCCTCGGTGACCTGCGAGCGGATCCGCTCGCGCATCCTCAGGATCTCGGTCTGCCGGATCAGCACCCGCAACACCTTGCGGATCCGCTCCTTGACGTCCACCGTCTGGATCAGCTCGGACTTCTGCTCCAGCGGCATCTCCAGGTTCGCCGCCACCAGGTCGCAGAGCTGGCCCGCATGTTCGATCGAATCGATCAGCGCCAGCGCCTCGCGCGGCGTCTCCGGGGACAGCTCGATCACCTCCTTGGCCGACTCCCGCAGCGACATCGTCAACGCCTCGGTCTCGACGTCGTTCACCAGCACGTCGGCCAGCCGCGTCACCCGTGCCACATGGTACGGCTCCCGGCTCACCAGCTCCTCCAGCTTGAGCCGCGCGCCGCCCTGCAAGATCACCGACAACGAGCCGCTCGAGTGCCGGATCACCTTCAACACCCGCGCCGCCGTTCCGTAGGGGTACAGTTCCGCTTCGGTCGGGTCGTCCGTCTTGGGGTCGCGCTGCGCGAAGATCGCCAGGTACGGCTCCGGCGACTTCTCCAGGTCGTGCACCAGCCGCAACGACTTCGGCCGTCCGACCTCGAACGGAGCCACCGCCGTCGGAAACAGGAGAGCGTTGCGGATCGGCAGCACCGGCAGCCGGTCGCCGAAGCGAAAATCCTCGGGGGAAATCGGGTTCATCGTCGCCATCGTGCTCGGTCTCCTTGGGTCCTTTGCCGGCTCGGCGCCCTAGCCGCTTCCGGCGGTTCATGTCGCATAAGACATATTATGTTACATTACCCGACCAGCTTCCTGAGCTTCTCCATCTGCTCCTTCGGTCCCGCCAGCACGAGCACGTCCCCTTCCCGCAGGGGCATCGTCGGGTCGGGAGCCACGAGCGAGATCCGCGCTCCTCCAGAGGCGCGGCGTCGCATGCTGATCACGCCGACGCCGAACCGTGCCCGCAGGTTCAGGTCCTGCAGCGTGTGTCCGACGAAGCCCGGCGGCACGGTCATCGCTTCGATCGCCTGGTCCGGCGGGACTTCCACGAAGTCGGTCACCAGTTCGCTCGGCTGGTCCCCGCCTGCCCCACCGCCGCCGGTCGGCGCGATGCTGCTGCGGTCGGAGCGGCGGACGAACTTCATCCCGAGGTTCTTCTCGTCGAGCACTTCGCGGGCGTAGAACGCGAGGACATCCTTGCGGGTCAGGCGTCCTTCCAGGACGCCGGCGCCGTCCACCACGGCCAGTTCGTCCCAGTCGCTGCGGGCGAACTTTTCGAGCGCGGTGGCGAGGGAGTCGGACCGGGTGACGGCGAGCGGCGGAGCGCGCATCACGTCGTAGGCCAGGAGCAGCCCCTCGACGCCGTCCTCTCGCAGCAGCGGCCCGACCTCCTGGAGCGAGACGGTTCCCAGCAGTTTGCCGTTGTCATCGACCACATGCTGGTACATCGCCCCGCCTTCCACGACGCGCCGGACGAGCCGCGACAGCGGCTCGCCCCGCCCGACCCGTTCGGCGTCGGTCCGGACCAGCGCCGCGACTGGGGTCTCCTGGAGCACGGAGGCTTCGCCGAAGGTCCGGCGGTCTCCGTGGCGTCGCAGGGCCAAGGTATGTATCGATTCCTTCGAGAGCAACGACGCGATCACGATCGCCGGCACGACAGCAAGAAAAACGGGCCCGATAACGAACGGTTGCATCGTCAGTTCGAGAATCAAGACAAGGGCCGTGAGGCCGGCGTGGGTGGTGGCGGCGAAGACCGCGGCGGCGCCCGCCAGGGTCAGCGTTCCGGCGGCCGTTCCGGGGTCGGCCAGACCGGCCTGTTCGAGCGCGGTTCCGGCGGCGGCGCCGAGGGCTGCGCCGATGAACAGGCAGGGGGCGAGCACCCCACCGGCGCCGCCGGAGCCGACGGTGAGCGCCGTGGCGACGAGCTTCCACAGGCCGAGGACCAGGAGGGCGCCGAGGCCGGTGGTAGCGGCGGCGTTCGCGAACCCCGCCGGCGCCTGGTAGCCGTGACCCAGCGCCTCGGGCCAGGCGAGCCCGATGCAGCCGGCGAGGAGTCCACCGATCGCGGGGGCGATCCAGCGCGGAGTCGGCAAGGCGGCGAACACTTCGGCCGACAGGTTGGCGATGCGCGCGAGGGCGGCGCCGGCGACCCCTGCCCCGACGCCGACGACGAGGCATGCGGCGAGCACGGGGCCTTTGGCCGCCCCGCCGGCCGCCTCGGGCAGCACCAGGATGGGGATGGCGGGGCCGAAGGCCGCCAGGAGCGCCGCCCGCACGCCGGATGCGGCGACGGCCGCGGCCGCGACGGGCAGCATGGTGCGCATGTGGATCGCCCCAAGGACCACCTCGACCGACAGCAGCACCGCCGCCACCGGGGTTCCGAACACGGCGGCCAGGCCGGCGGCGGCGCCGCAGGCCACCAGGACCTTGAGTCGCTGGCCGTCGAAGCCGAACAGGCGGCCGCCGGCCGAGAGCGTGCCGCCGCCGAGGTGGACGAGCGGTCCTTCCGGACCGGCGGAGCCCCCTGCCCCGAGCGCGACCATCGACCCGATCGCGCGGGCGAGGCTTCGATACAGGTCGACGCGCCCGCCGCGGCGTCCGATCGAATCGATCAGGTCGGCCATGTCG
>JAAZOP010000028.1 GCA_012797735.1 Myxococcales bacterium | reverse complement strand
TCCCGCCGCCGCGCTCGCCGACGCCGCCCACGACAACCTCCGGGCGCACTTCGAGCGGATGGCGCGGGAGGCGCGGGTCCGGCGCGCCCGCCCGCCGCACGCGCCGCTCCCCGCCCTGCCCACCGGCGACTGGGACCTGCTGTCCGCCGGCATCGATGCGCGGATCTATCCCGGCGAGGGACGTCTGGAATCGGTCGCCACGCTGCGCCTCCGCTCCCAGGCCGCCCGCGCGCTCGACCGCCTCACCTTCTACTCCGGAATCAACGTCGCCGCGGTCGATGGTGCCGCGTCGTTCTCGTACGACCCCGGGTCCTGGGAGGTGCTCGTCCGTCTGCCGTCGCCGCTGGCGCCGGGGGCCGAGGTGACGCTGACGTTCCACACCGAGGGGTGGCCGTGGTGCGAGGGGTGGTGCGGCATCACGTCGGACCTGGTCTACCTCTCCACCACCGAACTGATGCCGCTCGACCCCGACGTGCTGTCCGGCGTCTACGACGACCAGTACCTCGTTTCGTGCCGCGTCGCCGTGCCGGACGGGTTCGTCACCCTGGCCTCGGGAGTGGCCGGTCCGCCGGAACCGCTGCCGGGCGGGTGGACCGCGCGGACCTTCGTGCAGGCCTACCCGGGCCTCTACTTCGGCCTCAGCGCGGGCCGTTTCGTCGTCGACGAGGCGGACGCCGGCGGGCGTCCGTTGCGCGTCGCGACGCTGGCGGGCCACGACGTCTACAACGACGTGCTGCTCGAGATCGGCCTCGAGACGCTGCGGATCGACGAGCCGGCGTGGGGCCCGATGCTCTACGACCACCTCGACGTGGCCGAGATCGGGTACTCGGAGTCGGCCCTGGCGTACGGCCTGGAGTCGCTGATCTGGTACGTCGAGCCGCATCTGGCCGGGGACCCGGCGGGGCCGTACGGACAGCTCACGCTGTCGCACGAGATCGCGCACCAGTGGTTCGCGAACATGCTGCCGATCGGCCAGGCCGACGCGCCGTGGCTGGCGGCGGGGTTCGCGGAGTTCTCGGCGGCGTACTACGTCGAACGGGCGACGGGGGGCCCGCGGACGTACTCGCCCGAGGAGGCCGCGGCGTTCCGCGCGCTGCACGGAGACCTGTACGTCTACCTGCCGCTGTGGGGGCTGGGCGACGCGCCGTTGAGTTCCCCCGAGATCCTCACCGCCGACCCGACGGTCTACGGCATCGTCACGTACTACAAGGGGGCGCAGGTGGTGGAGGCGCTGCGCTGGCTGCTCGGCGACGCCACGTTCTTCGCCGGGATGCGGGCGTACATCGCCGACCATCGCGAGGATCCGGTGGACACCGCCGACCTGCAGGCCGCGCTGGAAGCGGCGATGTTCGGGGCTCCGGGCGTGCTGGACTGGTTCTTCGACGCCTGGGTCCGCGGGACCGGCGTCCCGCGCTACACGGTGGCGGGCCACACCGCCGCCGACCCGCCGTCGGTGACGATCGCGCTCGACGACGCGGCGCGCTTCGGCCGGATGACGCTGCTGGTGCGCGGCGAGGGGCCCTCGGTCTCCTGCCGCGAACAGCGGGTCGAGTTCGGCGATGCCGGCCGGCTCGACCTGCCGCTCGACTGCACCGGCCGGCCGGCCCGCGTGCGCGTGGATCCCGACCAGCGCTTCCCCCGCCGGGTCGTCCCCCGACTCGCCGGCGACGTCGATCTGTCCGGCGAGGTCGACGGTTTCGACCTGATCGAGGCGGCGTGGTCGAGCGGCGCGGCGCTGTGGGACTACTCGCCGCGCTGGAACCAACGGGCGGACCTCGACCAGGACGGGATGGTCGAGGAGGACGACGTCGGGGCGGTCCGCCGCGCGTTCGGCACGGCGGAGTAGGAAGCGAACGCTACGGAGCGGAAGGCGCGACCTGGACGTCGGCCGCC
>JAAZOP010000340.1 GCA_012797735.1 Myxococcales bacterium | reverse complement strand
TCGGCCGCCCGCGCCAGGACGGCGGCACGCAGCGCCTCGGGCACGTCGAGGGCCCCGAACAGGCGTTGGGCGAGCCCCGCGGGCGCGCGGTAGCGGGCCGCCCAGCGAAGGTAGGCCGCCCCGAGTTCCGGCTCGGCGGCGAGCCAACGGGCGCCGAGCGCGAGGGCGGCGTCCTCGCGGCGGCGGTGCCCGGGGTGGGCGGCGGACGCACGGTCGGTGTCGTATCCGGCGCCGGCCTCGTCCACCAGGCCGTCGGTCAGCGGATGACAGCACTCGTGCAGCAGCTGGAGCAGCGCCTCGCGGTCCGCCACCTCGTCTTCCGGCAGGCCGACCGCCACGAAGTAGCCGCCGCCGGCGCGGGTTGCGCGTCCGGCGCCCGACAGGGCCGGGCAAAGGTAGACGACGAGCCGGGTCAGCCCGGCGAGGCGCAGCGGCCGGAACAGACGCGCACCGCGGGCCAGGCGGGCGGCGAAGCGGGCCCGGCAGGTCTCGATCGCGTCGGCGGCTGCGGCCCAGACCTCGGCGTGGGCGGGTGCGAGGAGCCGTTCGAGCTGCCCGAGCGGTCCGTCGGGCCGCGCGGCGTTCGGCTGCCGCAGCACGTCCACCTGCCGCTGCAACCGTCCGGGCCCGCGGGCCAGGACGGCGCCGGCGGCGGCGACGCACCGCCGCAGTTCCGCGGGCGGGACGCCGGCCGCGGCCAGCGTCTTCCGCCAGCCGGCGGCGTAGTCCCGGCGATGGAGGTTCGCATCGTCCCCGGGCAGCGGGACGAGGGCGAGGGCGTGGTAGCGCAGGGCGACGCGGGGATGGGCGCGCACCTCGATCGTGGGGCCCGCGGCGGCGTCGAATCGGTCGGCGGAGCGGTCCTGGCGCATCGGAGGCTTCCGGTTCGCCCGCCGCCCGGAGGCTCAATCCTGGATGCCGAGCTTGGCGAGCTTCTTGTGCAGGCCCTCGCGGCTGATGCCGAGGCGTTTGGCGGCGGCCGTCCGGTTGCCGCCGGTCTCCTCGAGAGCCCGGCGGAGGATCCACCGTTCGACCTCGTCCATCATCTCGTGCAGCGTGGTGCCCTGGGGCGCGATTTCCCCCACGAGCGTATCGACGCGGCGGACGCGCGGCGAGACGTGCTCGGGGCGGACTTCCTCGCCGGGTTCGAGCTGGATCACGAGGCGTTGGACCTCGTTCTCCAGCTCGCGGACGTTGCCCGGCCAGTCGTAGTGGCGGAGGAGTTCGATCGCGGCGGCGCTGATCCCGCGCACCTCCTTGCCGAATTCGCGGCCGTACTTGCTGAGGAAGTGCTCGACGAGCAGCGGGATGTCGTCCTTGCGCTCGCGCAGCGGCGGGACGCGGATCGGGAAGACGCGCAGGCGGTAGTACAGGTCCTCGCGGAAGGTCCCGGCCTTGACGCAGTCCTCGAGCTTCCGGTTGGTGGCGGCGACGACGCGGACATCGACGTGGCGGGCCTGGGTTCCGCCGAGCGGGCGGAACTCGCCTTCCTGGAGGACGCGGAGCAGCTTGCCCTGCAGCGCCAGGGGCAGCTCGGAAACCTCGTCGAGGAACAGGGTGCCGCCGTCGGCGATTTCGAACAGCCCCTTCTTGTCGTGGTCGGCGCCGGTGAAGGCGCCGCGCTTGTGTCCGAACAGCTCGCTTTCGAGGAGGTTCTCGGGGAGGGCGGCGCAGTTCTGGGCGACGAACAGCTTGTCGCGCCGGCGGGACTGGTAGTGGATCGCGCTGGCGACCAGCTCCTTGCCGGTGCCCGTCTCGCCTTCGATCAGCACGGTGACGCGGGTGTCCACCACCTTCTCGATCTGGCGGAACACCTCGCCCATCGCCTGGCTCTTGCCGATGATCCCACGGAACTGGCGGCGTTCCTCGCGCTTCTTGAGGTACCGGTTCTCCTTGGAGAGCTGCTCCTCGGCCAGCGCCAGTCGCCGGAACAGGCGGGCGTTGAGGATCGCCAGCGACGCCTGCGAGGCGACGATGGTGAGCAGTTCGAGATCCTGCGGACCGAACATGCCGGCGGAGGCGCGGTTGTCGACCTGGAGGACCCCGAGCACGCGATCCTCGCCGCGCCACAGCGGGACCGCCATCGTGGAGAGAATGCGCGCGCCGAGCATCGACTGGGTCTTCCACTCGGCATCGAGCACGTTGGCGACCAGCACCGCAGCCCGCTCGGCGAGGACCCGGCGGAAGATGGTGTGCGAGACCGGGATCGCCTCGTCGGCCTCCGGGTTGTCGCGCACCTGGCGGTAGACCGGAACGTACTTGCCGCCTCCGCGCTCGTCGTCGTCCCCCAGCACGAGGACCAGGTGCGTGGCGCGGGGCAGGAGGCTGAAGACGGCCCGTGCGGTGGCGCGCAGGACGGCCTCGAGGTCGAGTTCCCAGGAGAGTTCCTGGAGCACGCGGTACAGCCGGGCGACCTGGTCCGGCTGCCGCTCGACCCGCCCGCGGAACTCGCCGAGGTCGCGGACGCGGGCGACGGCGACGACCTGGGTCGCCTCCTCGGATTCCACGACCTGGAAGCCGATCACGACGGGAGAGGAGGGGGGGCCGAGCAGGATCTGGTCGCCGTCGGCGAGCGTGATGCGGAAGTTGCGCGACTCGTCCACCGGCAGCCGCTCGGTGCCGCGGACGATGCACGACCCGTTGGTGCTGCGGCGGTCCTCGTAGACGTAGCCGTCGGCGGAGAGCTGGATCTGGCCGTGGTACGAGGAGATGTGGGCGTCGCGGAGCGCGAGGTCGTTCTCGGGCGCCCGGCCGATGGAAAGGCTGGGGCCCTCGCAGAGGACCGTCCGTCCCGCCTCCGCGCCCGTGACCAGTTCCAGACGGAACATCGGATCCGGATCAGCGGCTGGCGAGCAGCATGTAGTACAGGGCGTCGATGTCGGGCACCTGGTTGTCCCGGATCGGCTGCGTGTTCCAGTACTGCGCGAACAGCCGCACCCGTTCGCAGCCGAGCTTCGCGCAGTTCGCCTCCCCGGGTGCGCAGCACTGCGGCCGGATCTTCTGCAGCGCGAAGGTCACGGGGGGCATGAACCGCGGGTCGGAATCGACGGTCAGCAGCAGGTCGCCGACGGTGGACTCGGCGGCCGCCCGATCCTGGTCGGCCAGGGCGGAGAGCAGGTACAGCGCCCGGACGCGCTGGTTGAGGGTCAGGTTGTCCAGGCCGCGGGCCTGCTGGACGTCGGTGAAGAAGCGGCCGCAGATCGAGCGTTCCAGGTTGGCGCGGCGCTCCTCGCAGACCCCCGGCATCTCCGGGTCGTCGACGCAACCCAGCGCCTCGAGCACCATGCCGCGGCAGGACGGGTTGACGAACACCGTCTGCTCGCGGTTGGCGCCGTTGAGGGCGGTCTCGCGCAGGCAGCCCATGTTGTACGAGCCGCCCGGCGCGCACTGCGACTCGACGGCGTTGAGCGCGTCGCGCATCTCGCCCACGCCGACGAGGTCCTGGCGCATCAGCATGATCGCCAGGCCGGCGGCATCCTCCATCAGCGGTCCCGGCGCCCCGCCCTCGACGGTGATCTTCATCTGGTTGCCGAGCTTGCCGCCGTCCTTCGCGCACTCGGTGGCCGTCTCGTCGTCCTCGGGACGGCACGAGTCGAGGAACACCTTGCGCAGATCCTCGAACGAACGCGGCTCGCGGGTCACCCAGTCCTCGTGCCAGTACCAGGGCATCGGAACGTAGGCCGGCGGCTCCACATCGTCCGGCTTGCGGACCGTGGTCTTGCTCTTGCGGTCGCTGTCGCTGCGCGGGCGCTTGAACACCGGGAAGTCGCCCTGCACCTTCGCCAGTTCCTGCGACAGCAGGTCCACCTTGCGGAACAACTCCGCGTTCTGCTCGTTGCCGAACGTCTTGACGAAGTTCAGGTACTCCGGCAGCGGCAGGATGGCGTTGAGCTTGTCGAACGTCACGCCGTCGGGAGCGCTGATGCCGGCCGCCGAGCGGAGCTTGACGTACAGGTAGGCCGCCAGCAACCGGCCCGCCAGGTGCCCGCACTGGGGGCCGAACGGCTCGCGCGACCGCAACCACGGGAACTGGTCGTAGCAGCCCCACAACGTCGGCTTGTTCGTCTCGACGTACTGCGGCAGGAGGCGGAGATCGACGCAGTACAGGTAGTCGTCGTCCTTCTCCTTGATCTCCTTGCACTGCTCCTTGGAGAGGTTGAGTTCCTTCTTCGGCGTGCGGTTGTTCTCGACGTCGAGGCAGTACTGGAACTGCTCCTCGTGGACGTTCTTCATGTGTATCCAGCACCGCTCGTCATTGATCTGCATCTTCGGCACGGTGACCGACGCCATCTCGCGGGCGAACTCCGACGCGAACGGCTCGACCCACTTCTTGCAGTACTCGGTCTTCTGGTCGTCGTTCATCTCGCGCCGCCACTTGGCGACGTCCTGCCTGTTCTCCACGTCGCGGATGATGCAGCGGAGCAGCGGATCCCGGTAGGTTTCGAAGGTGAACAGCGCGGACTTCTCGGGCCGCGTCGTCAGCCAGTCCCCCTCCTCCGGCTCGGCCGGCGCCCCCTCCACCGGCTTGACGACCGGCGGGTAGAGCTGGAAGGCGGGATCGTTGTCGGTCGTCTTCTCCAGCGCCAGGAGGTACTGGAGGTCGCCGGTGTAGAAGTTGAACAGGTCGAGGTACTGGGCGGCGTCGGGCAACACGTCGCCCTGGCGGAAGACGGCGAAGAACGTCCGGGCCGCCAGCGCGCGGAACGTCGTGACGTCCGCGTTGAGCATGAAGAACTTCTCCTGGCGCACCGTGCAGTTCGAGTTCTCGCCGGTGAGGGCCGAGGCGGCCATCATGTGCAGCAGGAAGTTCATCACCTCGGGCGTCGGCCGCTGGAAGCTCTGCACCGCGTCCATGAAGCCCGGGATCGCGGGCTGCGGCACCATCGGCATCCCCTCCGCCGTGAAACGCTGCTTGAAGCGCAGCACCATCTGGGGGAACGCCTTGAGCGGGGTGACGCGGAAGCCCATCAGGTTGTCGAGGGCGAACTGGGTGATGCGCATCACGCGCCGCAGGGTCTCGTCGCCCGCGCCGGTGACGCCGAGCAGCCCGAGCGCGCGGGCGGCGGCCAGCGTCCGCCAGAGGCGGAGGTTCACCGCGGCGTACTCGTGGTCGAAGTCCGCCATCGTCAGCAGCTCGTTCTGGACGTCCGTGAACACGCCCTTGACCAGCGCCTGGCAGGCTTCCTTGTCGGACGACTTCGCCTTGTCGCCCTGGAGCGCCTCGAGCAGCGCGTAGGTCGCCTGTTCGACGTCGGCGGAAACCTTCTGGCCGGCGTCCCGGAGCGCCTTGAGCGCCTCGAATGCTGGCTTGATGTCGGTCGACGGGTCGGGCACCCGTTCCTGGGCCGTCTCCTCCGCCGCGGTCCCTCCCGCCGCCGCCGCCTCGGCGCTCGCCGCTTGGCTGCTCATGAAATCGTCGTAGTACCCGCTGATCGCCTCGTGCAGCTTCTTGAGCTGCTTGACCCGCGCGATCCACTCGTCGGTCAGCTGGACCTCGGTCTGCAGCACCGACAACGCCAGCCCGGCCTTGGAGCCCCGGTCCGGTTCGGTTCCAGGCTTGAGCGGGGTGATGATGTCGACGAGCAGGCTGCCGAACTTGTCCCAGATGACCTCGTAGTTGAAACCCCACTGGAAGCCCGAGCCCGGGCGATCCGGGTCGGCGCCCCTGTTGCAGGCGGCCCGGCCGGGAGCCCACCCCTTGTCGCGGTACTCGCGCAGCAGCCCCTCCTTCTCCGCGCAGGAGACCGACAGCGTCGAGCCGCAGGGGAGGCGCATCAGGTCCAGCCGGTCGTTCTTCCCCAGGCCGGCGAGCTCGGGCAGCTTCGCCGCCACGGCCTCGTCCATGTCCACGTTGACCATCCGCAACAGCTCGTCGATCACGATGTCGCGGTTCTCGGGCGAGAGGGCGGCGATGTGCACCAGCGCCCGGCGGGCGTAGGGGAAGAGGAAGAAGTCGCCCTGCATGAACAGCCCTTCGACCAGGGCGGGCGCGACCTGCCGCACGAAGTCGGACGTGAGGAACGGGGCGATCTCGTCGAGGGCGTCGGCGGCGGCGCGGTTGAGGTAGAAATCCTGGAAAAAGAACGACTCGCGCAGGGCGTCGAGCAGGACCGGGACACCGGCGTTCTGCGCCTCCTTGCCGACCTCGCTGGCCATCAGCTTGGCCGTTCCCTGGATGCACGAGAGGAGCAGCTGTTCCTGGTCGGCCACCGGACTCTCGCGGCCCTGCATACGCACCGTGCGTTCCTTGCAACCCCAGGTCTGCCGCACCGCCTGCGACACGTCCCGCAGTTTCGTCACCGCGGTCTGGATCTCGCCGGCGTCCAGGAGCGGCTTGTCGCCCACGGGCGGTTTCATCAGGCCCGCCACCGTGTCCACGATCAGCGAGGCCTGCGCCGGGTCGTCACCCTTGTCCTTGAACCGGTCCAGCGCCGGCAGGAAGACCTCGTTGAGCACCTTCTTGCGCAGGCCGGCGTTGGTCGTGTAGCCGACGGTGCGCGTCAGCACCGAGATCACGCGGGTCTGCACCAGCGGGTTGCCCTCGGCACGCTTGTAGGCGCTCACCAGCCCGTCCGTCGCCCGCTCCGCGTAGTCGGCCACCGCCGCCGCCTGCTCCTTCTCGTCGAGCTGCAGCCGCTCGTCGAGCATCTTGCGGAGGCGTTCGAGCGCATTCTCGGTTTCGGTCGGTTCGCCCAACCGCTCCGCCTGGTAGGCGGGGTCGCTCTCGTCGGCGCAGCCCCAGCATGCCGCGATGGCCAGAAGTGCATGGACCCCCCGCCCGCGCGTGATCAACCGTGCTCGCATCCCTTCCTCCTCGGTGCGCGAAAGCGCCAGCCAGACCGGCCGGACCTCCGCCGTCCGTCCCCGGAGCGGGGCTGACTCTAGTGGAGGCGTTCAACGGGTGTCAAGGACCGCCGACGCCTGCCGTTTCGTGCACTTCCCCTGTCCTCGCCGGCGCCGGGGGGCCTCGGCCGGCGCCCCGCGTCATTCGGCGGCCGGACCCGCGAAGGGGGGGACCTCTCGGTCACCGGCGGCACCGGCGAACGACGTCAGCGTCGAGGTCGCCGGCACGCGCCGGACGGCGGGGCCGCAACAGCGGGCCGGAACCGGAGGTTGGCAGGAACGCCTCGCTGTGCTACTCGGGGACCCGGTCGCGCGACCGCCGCGCGCGAAAGGAGCGACGAGTTGACCGCACGACGTTGGATCCGTTGTGAGCGGACCGAGACCGTGACGCAGATGGACGCGGCGCGCAACGGCGTCGTCACCGAGGAGGTGGCGTTCGCGGCGGAGCGGGAGCGGGTCGCGCCGGAACGGCTGCGCGACCTGGTGGCCGCGGGGCGCGCGATCGTCCCGGCCAACGTCCGCCATCGGAACCTCGAACCGTCCGCCATCGGCGCCGACCTGTCGTGCAAGGTCAACGCGAACCTGGGCAACTCGTCGGCCGTCTCCGATATCGCGGCGGAACTCGCCAAGCTCCGGATGGCGGTGCACATGGGGGCCGACGCGGTGATGGACCTGTCGACGGGCGGCGACATCGATGCGATCCGCCGCGCCGTCGTCGAAGCCTCGACCGTGCCGGTCGGGTCGGTCCCCGTCTACAACCTGGTCGCCGCGGAACCCGACCTGCGCCGGCTGACGGCCGGCGACTTCCTCGAGGCCGTGGAGCGCCATGCGGCGGACGGCATCGATTTCGTCACGGTGCACGTCGGCGTGCTGCAACGCCACCTGCCGCTGGTGCGCTCGCGCGTCACCGGGATCGTCAGCCGCGGCGGCGCGATCATGGCCCAATGGATGCTGGTCCACGGCGCCGAGAACCCGCTCTACGAGCGCTTCGACGACCTGCTGGCCCTCTGCCGGCGCTACGATCTCGCCCTGTCGCTGGGCGACGGCTTGCGTCCCGGCTCCGGCGCCGACGCCAACGACGCGGCCCAGTTCGCCGAACTGGACGTGCTGGGCGAACTGGTCTTGCGCGCGCGGAAGCGCAACGTCCAGGCGATGGTCGAAGGACCGGGCCACGTGCCGCTGCACCTGATCCCGGAGAACGTCGAACGGCAGCGGCGCGTCTGCGACGGCGCGCCGTTCTACGTCCTCGGCCCGCTCGTCACCGACGTCGCCGCCGGCTACGACCACATCGCCTCCGCGATCGGAGGCGCCGTGGCGGCGCTGCACGGCGTCGCGATGCTGTGCTACGTCACCCCGCGCGAACACCTCGGCCTGCCCGACCTGGAAGACGTCCGGGTGGGCGTGGTGGCCCACCGGATCGCCGCCCACGCCGCCGACGTCGCCCTGGGCCGCCCCGGCGCCCGCGAACGCGACCGGGCGATGTCCGAGGCCCGCTACCGCTTCGACTGGGAGGCCATGTACCGCCACGCCCTCGACCCGGAAACCGCCCGGCGGCTGCGCGCGGAACGTCAGGCCGGCTGCGATCTGCCCGACGATTGCTGCTCGATGTGCGGCCCCAGGTTCTGCGCGATGCGGCTGTCGCGCGAGTTGGAGAAGCTCCAGACGAACGGCGAGGCGACGCCGACCCGGGAACGGGCGAAGGGCGCGGAGCCCGGGATCCGTTGACATCCGGCACATGGGAATGGTAGGGAACCACCCGGCCGTCCCGGGCCGTTCGTGCGCTCCCGGGGCCGCCTTGGCGCCGTAGCCAAGTGGTAAGGCAGAGGTCTGCAAAACCTCCATCAGGGGTTCGATCCCCCTCGGCGCCTCCCAACGGAACCCACCGCAATCGCTAGAAGATCACCGGACCGCCGTCGGCCGTCTCCGGCGGCGCGAGCGGTGCCGCGTCGGGAGCCGGTGCCGCGTCGGGAGCCGGCGGGGCGCCGATCTGTACCGGCCGTCCCTCCTCGGCGCCGGCGCGGATGCGATCGGCGAGCTGCTGGATCTCGGGACTGGCGGGCTTGCGCTCCGGAACGGGGTCTCCGTCGCACCACTCGTACTCGGGCACGAACAGGTCGTCGGTGCAGCGGTCGGGCGGGATGCCGTCCTCCCGGCAGACCGACTCCCGCGCGAACTTCAGCACCTCGGCGCGCGTGCCGCGGCCGCGAACCGTGCGCAGCTTGAGCGGCACCTGGGCCATCGGACCCGTGCCCGGTCCCCAGTCGGGCCGGCGCAACGCGATTCGGCAGCGACGGAGCTCTCCGGTCCCCGGCCCCGCCGGCGGCGGGTTCGTGAGCACGCGGGCGACGAGCGGCGCGCCATCCGGGTGGGTGAGGAGGATCGAGCCGGCGTCGCGGGGCGATTCTCCGCGGCCCTTCCGGCCGCAGCCGGCGGCGAGGGTGCACAGCGCGACCGCGGTCAGGATCCGGGTTCCGATCGAACGACCCATCTGTCTGGTCCTCCTTCGCCTCTCGTCGGTCCGGACTATACAACATCCCGGCGGGCCGGCGCATTCCCGGACGTCGTCCTGGGGGCCGCCGGCGCGGCGGCCCGGCTCGCGGTTTGGGCTGGACAAGCCGGGCCCGGCAAGGCTAGCCTCGCGGGCTGAACGGACATTCATTCCGGACAGGAGGCGACGCGATGGGACAGTACAGCCGGTTCGAATCCCCGGGGCTCTCGTACCTGCTCGAGCCGTGCGGCTCGACGCCGGTGTTCGCGCCCGAGTACTTCAACGACGACCAGCGGATGATCCAGCAGACGGCGCAGGACTTCATCCTCAAGGAGGTCGTGCCGAAGGACGCCGCGATCGAAGCCAAGGAGCCGGGCGTGCTGCCGGGCCTGCTCAAGCAGGCCGGCCAGCTCGGGCTGCTGTCCGTCGACGTCCCCGAGGAATACGGCGGGCTGGGCGGCGACAAGACGACGTCCAACATCGTCGCCGAGTCGCTGGTCGGCCAGGGATCGTTCATGGTCGGCCACGCCACGCACACCGGCATCGGGACCCTGCCGATCGTCTACTTCGGGACGCCGGAGCAGAAGGCGAAGTACCTGCCGAAGCTCGCCACCGGCGAGATGATCGGGTGCTACGGCCTGACGGAGGCCGGCTCCGGCTCCGACGCGCTCGCCGCCAAGTGCCGGGCGACGCTGACCCCCGACGGCCGGCACTGGGTGCTCAACGGCGAGAAGATGTTCATCACCAACACCGGCTTCGCCGACCTCGCCACGGTGTTCGCCAAGATCGATGGCGAGAAGTTCACCGGGTTCATCGTCGAGATGAACACGCCGGGCGTCTCGTCGGGGGCCGAGGAGCACAAGATGGGCATCCACGGCTCCTCGACCCGCTCGCTGATCTTCGAGGACGCCAAGATCCCGCGGGAGAACCTGCTGGGCAAGGAAGGCGAGGGGCACCGGATCGCGTTCAACATCCTCAACCTCGGGCGGCTCAAGCTCGGCCTGGCCTGCGCCGGCTACTGCAAGTTCGTGCTGCGCGAGTCCATCCTCTACGCCGCGCAGCGCAAGCAGTTCGGGCTGCCGATCGCCAAGTTCCACGCGATCCGGGAGAAGCTGGCGCTGATGTTCGCCCGGACCTTCGCGGTCGAATCGATGGGCTACCGGACGACGGGGGCGATCGATGCGCGGATCGAGCACATCGACAAGCGGGCGGCGGACGCGGCAGACCGGCTGGTCAAGGCGATCGAGGAGTTCGCGGTCGAGGCATCGATCCTCAAGGTCGCCGGCTCCGAGGCGTTGTGGTACTGCGCGGACGAGGGGGTGCAGATCCACGGCGGGTACGGCTACATCGCCGAGTACGCGGTCGAGCGGGTGTACCGCGACTGCCGGGTGAACCGGATCTTCGAGGGCACCAACGAGATCAACCGGATGCTCGTCCCGGGGACGATCCTCAAGCGGGCGATGAAGAACCAGTTCGACCTGATGGGCGCGGTGCAGCGGATCGCCGCCGAGGCGAAGGATCCGGCGCGGCTGCCGGCGCCGGGGTCGGGCCCGCTGGCGGAGGAGGCGCACGTCGTCGACCTGCTCAAGCGCGGCGTGCTGCACGCCAGCAACTACGCCGTCCAGCGGCACATGGCCGACCTGCAGAAGCAGCAGATGGTGCTGATGGCGCTGGCCGACATGATGATCGATGCCTACGCCGTCGATTCGGTCGTCGCACGGTCGCAGCAGATCTTCCGCGAGCAGGGGCCGGAGAAGGCCCGCATCCCGATGCTGCTCGCGCAGATCTGCCTGGCGGGCGCCCAGCGCGCGGTGCGCTCCCGCGCCGAGGAACTGCTGGTCAACGTCTCCGACGATGCGGACCTGCCGGGACGGCTGGAGGAGTTGGGCCGGTTCTTCCCCCTCTACCGCTTCCGCACCAACCCCGCGAAGCTGGCGGTCGCCGAGCACCTGCTGGAGCGCGAGCGTTACACGCTCGACTGAACCCCGGCGTTCGCGCCTCTCCTCGCGCCGGCGGCGCCGCGTGTCAGCCGCGGACGAGCGACAGGTGGCGTGCGGAGCCGCGCGGATCGCCGTGCAGGAGGCCGAACCAGGCCGGGCCGCCGCGGAGGCGCAGCACGCGCCGGGCGCACGCCACGGCCGCCGTCACGTCCCGCCCCTCGCGCGCGCCGCGCACCGCGGGCATCACGCCCCACTGCAGCGCCAGGCGCCGCGCCATGGCCGGGTCGGGGGCCAGCGCCACGATCGGCACCATCGGCCGGTGATCCGACAACAGCGCCGCCGTCCGGCCGCTGCGGGACAGCACGACGAGCGCCGCGAGTCGCTGCTCCGCGAGCAGTCCGGCGGCGGCCGCGGCCAGTGCGTCTTCCGGACACTCCGCCGCGCACAGCGGCGCCGCCGGGCGCGTCCGGTACAACGCGCTCCGCTCCACCTCGTCCACGATCCGGGCCAGCATCCGCATCGCCGCCACCGGGTGCTTGCCGCCCGCGGTCTCCCCCGTCAGCAGCAGGCCGTCGGCCCCGTCCAGCACGGCGTTCGCCACGTCCGTCGCCTCGGCGCGCGTCGGCACCGGGCTGTCCTCCATCGAGGCCAGCATCTGGGTCGCCAGGATCGCCAGCTTGCCGTGACGGTTCGCGGCGGCCAGCACCTCCTTCTGCACCAGCGGAACCCGCTCCGGCCCCAACTCGACGCCCAGGTCGCCGCGGGCGACCATCACGCCGGCGCAGGCCCCGATGATCCCCTCGAGGTCGTCCAGCGCCTCCGGCCGCTCGATCTTCGCCACCAGCGGCACGCCGCCCGCCAGCTTCGCGGCCCGCCGCACGTCGCGCGCCGACCGGGCGAACGAGAGCGCGAACACGTCCGCCCCGACCTTCCGCCCGAACGCCAGGTCGGAGAGGTCCTTCGCCGTCAGCGCCGGCAGCGGCAGGCGGGTGCCGGGCAGCGCGATCCCCTGCCGGCTGCGCAGCACGCCCCCCTCCTCCACCTCGCAGAGCACCCCCGTCGGTCCCGTCCGGACGACGCGCAGGCGGATCAGGCCGTCCTTCAGCAGGAAGTGCAGACCCCGGCGGGCCTGGGCCAGGAGCACCGGGACGGGCACCGGGATCTCGACGGGCTGTCCCGCCGCCGGCGGCCGCGCCGGACCCTCGCCCGCCGTCAGCCGCACCGCCTGATGGCGCACCAGCTCGAGTCCCCCGTCGGGGAGCCGCCCGACCCGGATCTTCGGACCGCACAGGTCGAACAGCACCGGCACGTGCCGTCCGAAACGCGCGGCCACGCGCCGCACGGCCGCCAGCCGCCGCGCATGGTCGGCCGGCACGCCGTGCGACATATTCATCCGCACCGCCGCCAGCCCCGCCTCGAACAGTTTCGCCAGTACCCCCGGACCGTCGGTGGAGGGGCCGAGCGTCGCCCAGAGCTTCGTTCGTCGCGTCTCCGTCATGCGCGGCACGATCCACCATCCTGCTCGGCGCCGTCAAGGCCCGGAGCGCGGGAGCGGGTGGACGCCCGGACCGTCCGGGAAGCCCACCGGCCCACGCGCGGCCGCGCGCATGGACGGCCGACCCGCAGCGCCCCGGAGACCACGACAGGGTTCACGACGGGGCTTGACTTGACCGCCGTCGTGCCTAGCTTTGAACCGGACTGGGGGGAACGAGGACGCGACGAGAGGCAGACGATGACGCGGGTCCAGGTCATCGACAAACGGTCCGCCCATCGGACGGATGCTGCGGCGAACGGCGCGGGCGCGAGGCCGGTCGAACCGGCGGCGCCGGCGGAGCCGAAGGTCACCGAACCGTCCGCCGGGCCGGCGGAGCAGGCCCCGCCGGACGGGCGAGCCGCCGCGGACGAATCGGAGCGGGACGAGTGGCGGGAGCGGGCCCTGCGGCTGGCCGCCGACCTCGACAACCTGCGCAAGCTGGTCGACCAGCGGGTCGAGAACGAAGTCTTCCGCCGCGAGCAGGAGCGGCTGGTTCGCTGGCTCGACCTCGGCGACGCCCTCGACCGCGCCCTTCGCCACTCGGCCGGCGCGCCGCCCGAGTGGCGGCGCGGACTGGAGGACGTCGTCCGGACCTTCGACGACCTGCTGGGGCGGTCGGGCGTCGTGCGGGTCGACACGACGGGGTCGTTCGACCCGGCGATGCACGAGGCGGTCGCGGCGGTGCCGGACCCGACCCGTCCGGACGGGGCGATCGCGGCGGTCGAGCGGGCCGGCTGGAAGATGGGCGACCGGCTGCTTCGACCGGCGGCGGTGGTCGTGGTGCGGAACCGGACGACGTGAGCGCGGAAGAGGACGCGGGATGGAGTTCGTCGATTACTACAAGGTGCTGGAGGTCGGGCGCGACGCCAAGCCCGAGGAGATCGCCAAGGCCTACCGGCGCCTCGCCCGCAAGTACCATCCCGATGTCTGCAAGGATCCGGGGGCCGAGGAGCAGTTCAAGCGCATCAACGAGGCGCACCAGGTGCTGTCGGATCCCGAGAAACGCCGCCGCTACGACATGCTCGGCGCCGGCTGGCGCGACGGTCAGCCGTTCCAGCCGCCGCCCGGCTGGGCGGCGGGCGGCCCGGTCGAATACCGGACCTGGGAGGGCGGCGGCGACTGGAGCGACTTCTTCGAGGCGTTTTTCGGCGGCGGGGGCGCGCGCGGCGCGGGCCGCCGGACGGGCGGCCGCGGCGGCACCCGCGTCCATGTCTCGTCCGGGGGATTCCCCGGCGGCGTCGCCGAATCGCTCGGCCCCGACCTCGAAGACCTCCTCGGCGGCGCCTTCCCGGGCGTCCGGGGGCGTTCGCGTCCCCGGCGCGGCGCCGACATCGAGGGCGAACTGGAGTTGTCGGTGGAGGACGCCCTGCGCGGCGGAACGCGCACCGTGCAGTTGGCGGACGGCGACGGCACGTCCCACACCTACGAGATCCGCATCCCCCCCGGCGTGCACGACGGCGCCCGCATCCGGCTGGGCGGTCGCGGGCGACCGGGCCGCGCCGGCGCGGAGGCCGGCGACCTGCTGCTGACGGTCCGGCTGCGACCGCACCCCGACTTCCGCCGCGAAGGCGACGACCTGGTGGTCTCCGTTCCGGTCGCCCCCTGGGAAGCGGCGCTCGGCGCTTCCGTCCGGGTCCGCACCCCCGACGGCCCGGTGGAGATGAAGCTGCCGCCCGGCCGCTCCAGTGGCGACCGGCTGCGGCTGCGCGGAAAGGGGCTGCCGCTGCGCGGGGGAGAGCGCGGCGACCTGCTGGCCGAGGTCCGGATCGTGGTGCCGGAGCGGCTCGACGAGCGGGAGCGCCGGCTGTTCGAGCAGTTGCGAGACGTCTCGCGCTTCCGGCCGCGGCCCGAGTGACGCGCCGGCCGCTGCACCAACACGCGGCCGCCAGATTCCGTCCCGACAACCCGGAAGAACCTCAGCTTGTCGGCATCGGTGCAGGCGCCGGCACACGTGCCGGCGCGGGTACGGCGCCAGCGTGCGACCGGTCCGCCTCCTGATCCGGACCCGGAGGCTGTTGCCGCAGCCCACCGAGACGTTACCCGTTCCCGTCACCCTTCCGGGTCAGATCATCCCTCGAATCCGGGCGCAGGGTCGGGCGCTGTTCCCGATCGGTTGGATCGGCCGTGTGGGGGCTACCTGACCTTGACTCCCGTGCAGACGGTCGTCAGCCACTCGAGTTGACGCGTTGCGTCGTTCTCCTCGAACTCGGCGCCGTTCTCCAGATTCAGCGTCCCCATGCACTTCACAGTGCTGTCGCCGGCCCGGACCCAGGCCTCGACGCTGACCGCCGACTTGTTCTTGGCAACATAGGTCCGGACGTAGCCATTCTCCGTCGCGCGCTTCGCGACCAGCACGTTGCTGGATGCCTCGGGATTCTCCTCCTCCGCCTGGGCCGTCTCCTCCCAATCGGGATCGCCGGTCAGGGTCAGGGTGACCTGCAGTCCGAAGCCATCGGCATTCTCTGGCTCGTTCCAGACGTGATACGTCTCGGACATCGCCTCGTAGCGCAGACCGTCCGGCAGGCCGAATTCGACCTCGATATCGCCGAGCCGGATCGTCCGCCCCTGGAGCGGAACCGACGCCAAGTCGTGCCCCTGCACTTGGAGTTCCGCCGCGGCCGCACCGCCCGCAGTCGATTCCTCACCGGTGGTCGCGCCGCCCGGCCCTCCCTCGTCCTTCTTCTTGTTGCATCCGAGCGCGAGAACAAGGGTGACGAGCAGGAAAAAGCGGGTTGCCGTCTTGCACATGGTTCATGCCTCCGCGGGAGATGCGAACCGCTCCCTGTCCCCCAAGCCCACGTCGCGAAGGCTTCCATGGCGGTTGGCTGGCTCCTGTCAACCACGCCGGAAGAGGCCGGGAGAGGCCGCCGGAAGAGGCCGCAGCACGGGCGCATCCGCGATTCGTGGGCGGCAGAAGTCTCCTACAGGTTCGCGGCAGTTCGAATGGCGCGGCAAGAACCGTCGTGACGGATGCGGGCACGCGCTTCCCTCCACCCGACCGGCACGGGGCACGGCGTTGCGTTTCACGGATTGTCGGTCGGGGCAGATCTGGGGCGCGGTGCGAGCAAGGCGGAAAGAATGCGGAGTTCCGACGGATCGAAGGCCGGCCGGTCCACTCCCAGATGTCGCACGAGCACGCGGTTCGGCGGCGGCCGCGCAAGCGGGGATGCACATGCCGATGCCAAGAGCGAACCCGACGGCGATCCGGCTTCCGCCGTGCCATCCGCCCACTGGGCCCCACAATCCATTGCATTGACGATCCGCACCGCGTCTCGTAACCTTGCCGATGCGGCTTCGCGCTCGGGGGCCGCGCAAGGAGTTGATGATGCTTCGACATCTCGCGCTGTGGGCCTCGGTGCTGGTCCTGACGGCGGCCTGCTCGTCCGGAAACGACGACAGTTCCGGCACCTGCGACCCCTCCGATTGCGATGCGGCGTGCCGGGCCGCCGGCCGGTCCGGCGGCGCCTGCGTCGGGAACATGTGCCAGTGCACCGGCACGGGGGCGGACGCCGACGCCGACGGCGGAGCCGACGACGGCGGGACCGAGGCGGAGCCCGAGGCGGATGCCGGCCCGGACGAACCGGATGTCGTCGAGGACGACGGCGGAGGGCCGGAGGACGCCGAGGAGGTCGAGGTCGATCCCTGCGCTCCGCCCACCTGCCTGACGACGGAGTTGTGCGGAGAGTCGACCTTCGGCGACGGGATCGACAACGACTGCGACACCGAAGTCGACGAGGTCTGCACGTGCGGCGGTGCCGGCACGACGTTGGAGTGCTTTCCGGGCGACCCGGCGATCTGCCCGGCCGGCCAACCCTGCTCGGGCCGTTGCACGCGCGGCGTGGAGACCTGCACCGAGTTCCTCACCTGGAGCGACTGCTACGGGGCGGTGGCGTCGGAGGACGAGCGGTGCGACGGGGTCGACAACGACTGCGACACCGAGTA
>JAAZOP010000339.1 GCA_012797735.1 Myxococcales bacterium | reverse complement strand
TCACGCAAGGTGCGCAGCCCCTGCACCCCGCTCACCCGCAGCACCACCTGGATTGCCTTCCACATCTCTGGCCGCGTCGGACGCCTCGTGATCTGCCAGCCAAGGTCCTCCCCCCTGGGACGATGTCCTGGTCCGTCCACCGACGGAGGATTGCGGGGTCTTGACTTCGTGGCGCACGCGGCCTACAGAAGGACCTACTGAGACCCTTGCCGACGCCTGCGGGCCTTGGCAAGACAACTGCCCCGCCGCCGCGGCCTCGGCCCCGCCGGCGGGGCGTGTTCTGCCGTGACACAGCTCGCACTCAACGTCCCTGGACCGCCGTGGCGCGTCGAGGTCTTCATCGATGGCGGGAACCTCTACCGGTCGGTGAAGGACGCGTACGGCATCGCCGGGGGCTACGATCTTCACCGGCTCGTCAAGCTGATCTGCCGGCAGCGACACGGGGGAAGATCGATGCGGCTCCAGCGGATCTTCTACTTCACGGCGCAGGTGCCGCAGTCGTTCGGAGAGACCTACGAGCGCCAGCGTCGCTTCCTCGAAGCGATCAAGCGGGTGCGGGGGGTGCCGCTGGTCGTCCGGCTCGGACACCTCCAGCGTGATCGCGACACCGCCGCGTACCGGGAGAAGGGTGTCGACGTCAGGATCGGGGTCGAACTCCTGGGCCGGGCGTACGAGCGAGCGTACGAGTTGGCCGTGCTTGTGAGCCGTGACGGCGACCTCGCTCCCGCCGTGGACTGGGTCCGCCAGACGAACGCGTGCCGGGTGCTCTACGCGTCGGTCCCCTGGGAGCCCGCGTGGGCTTTGAGCAACTCCTGCAACGGCAACATTCCGATTACCCGCGAGATGGTGGAGTCCTGCCTGATGCGTGGCGATGCGGCGGGCGACTACACGGCCAGATAGTCGCGGCGACTTCCTCTGGGACCGGGCCGAGCGGAAGGACACGGCGTCCGTGGCCCCGGCGGTTCCGGTGCGCGAGCCGGTGGACCCGACGGGGGCCGGGGACGCCTTCGCGGGAGGGTTCCTGGGGTGGGTCGATCGCGCGCGGCGGGTCGATCGTGCGACGCTGCGGTCGGCGCTGTTCGTCGCGGCGGCCGTCGCCAGTTTCGCGGTGGAGGGGATCGGCGCCGACGCGCTGGCCCGGGTCACCCCGGCCCGCATCGCCGCGCGGCGGCGGGTCCTGCGGACGCTGACCGTCGGAGGCTGAAAGGCCGTCTTCCGCGCGACAAGGCGCGCGGCAGCCTGGACGACGGCGCCCATCTGTAGCATACTGCGTACGTTTTGACGCCGCTCCTGCCGCAGCCGCAGGACGGTGGGTCGACGAGAAGGAGGAGCGATGAGGAACAAGACGATCTGGATTTTCGCCGTGCTGCTGGCAGCCGTGGCGGTGGCTCCCGGAATCTCCTGCGGCGGCGACGACGACGACGACATCACGCCCGACATCACGCCCGACATCACGCCCGACGATGGCGGTCGGGATGACGCCGACACGGGAGAATCCACCGGCGAACAGTGCCCGCCGGCGCCCAACCCGGACGTTCCGGAGTTGCGGCTGCGCACGTTGACGATCCTGACGCCGGCGGCGATGACCAACGCCGTGCTGCAGCAGCTGATCGCCAACTCGATGAACAACGAGGATTTCATCTGGTTGATCCGGTTCACCGGCAAGGGGACCGGGACGATGACCCTGCGTACCGGTTCCGGACAGAAGGTCGCCGGCCGCACCTGCACCTACTCCTATCTGCCCGCGCCGTACGCGCCGGGGGAGATGCAGATGACCGAGACCGGGCTCGACTTCGCCCTCTCCGGCGACCCGATCCCGCAGCTCGACGTACCGATGTGGTCCGAGGGAACGGCCTACCCGGAGGAGCCGTTGTTGGTGCTGCCGTTGCGCAACCTGGACATCGGCGGCACGTTCAGTTCGGACTACCTGTACATCGGTTCGTACAACGAGGTGACCGAGGAGTGGACGGAGGCCGGGACGCTCTCGGGAGCGGTGACCGCGGCCGACGCTCAGGCCACGATCATCGAGGACCTCGGCATGACGATGTGCGGCCTGCTCTCCGGCTCCACGGGTGCGGCGGGAAACCCGGCCGACGACTGCGAGGGCGGCCCGCCCGGGTGGAACCCGGCGAGCTGGCCGCGTCCGCCGGACACGACCGTCGGCGGCGAGCCCGCCTACTCGATGACCGCCACGTTCGCCGCCTCGGCGGTCCACATCCAGGACTAGGCGGCCGCGGGACCGGCGCCTCCGCGGCGCGCGCGGCGTGCGTCGTGCGGAGGGGATCCGGATGGCGGTGCGCATTCTCGACCGGTACCTGTTCCGCCGTTTCGGCCTCGCCTCGCTGGCCGTCGCCGCCGGGCTGACGCTGGTCGCCTGGGCGCTCCAGGTGGTGCGGACGGCTCCGGAGGTGCTGACCGACGCGACGCCGTGGCCCGCGGCGTGGCGCGTGCTGTTGCTGCCGCTGGTCCCGATCGCCGCCTTCGTCCTGCCGATCGCCTTCGCGGGCGGCCTGCTGCTGGGGGGGCGCGCGCTGCGCGCCGAGGGTGCGTTCGACGCGCTGGTGGGTTGCGGCATCGCTCCGCGCCGCATCGCCCAGCCGCTGTTCGGGCTGACGCTGGCCGCCGCCGCGGCGGCCGCCGGGTTCTCGCTCCTCGCCGAGCCGCTCGCCCTGGGCGCGCTGCGTGACGACGTCCCGGCCCTCGCCGCCTCGCTGCTGAGCGGTCGCGTGGTCCCCGGCTCGTTCGTCCCGGCCGGGCCGGGGACGGACATCCACGTCGAGCGGCGGGAGGGCGACCGGCTGGAGAACGTGCTGCTGGTGCGGCGCGACGGGCGGGGCACGCTGGAGCTGGCGGCGCGCGAGTTGCGGGTGGGGCGCGACGCGGGCGGCATGGTCCTGCGGCTGCGCGAAGGGTCGTTGCGGCGCGAGGCGGCCGGCGGGGTGGTGCGCGCGACCTTCGCCGAACTCGTCCAGCCGCTCGAGGCTTCCGCGTTGCGGGAGCGAATCGGCGCGTTGCTGCCGGCGGGACTGGCGGCCGGTCCGGCCGCCCCGTTCGACCCCGACGTCTTCGGCGCGATGGCGCCGCGGGATCGCTACCTGCTGGCGCGGCGCTGGGCGTCGCCGCTGCAATGCCTGCTGTTCGGGCTGCTGGCGGTGGGGCTGGTGTTGGGCCGGGGGGCGGCGGGCTGGAACGCGGTTGCGCTCCTGGGGGTCGCCGTCGTCTCCCACGCCGCGTTGCGGTTGCTCGAGCCGGCGGCGGCGGCCGGGGCGTTGGACCCGGCGGCGGCGGTGCTGGCCGCCCACCTTCCCGCCGTCCTCGCGCTGGCGCCGGTCGGAGCGCGCCTTTACTTGACTCGGGCCGTTTGATACCGTGCGGTCGGCCGCGTGCCGACCGGGAGGGAAGCCGAGGGACCCGATGGAACGATGCCCCCATTGCGGACAGACCCACGGTCCTGACAACCATTTCTGCGGTGTCACGGGCCAACCGCTCGACCTGGGTCCGCGGCTTCTCGGCCAGGTCCTGCTGGACCGGTTCGAGGTCAAGTCGCTGGTGGGCGAGGGCCCGCTGGCGGTGGTGCTCGGCGGCATCGACAAGCAGGCCGACGGTCGCCGCGTGGCGATCAAGATGCTGCATCCGCGATTCGCGCGGGACGCGGCGGCGACCGAGCGGTTCCTCTCGGAGGCGCGGCGGGTCGGCGAGCTGGGCCATCCGGGCCTGGCGCCGGTGTACGCCGTGGGCCGCGACCCCGGCGGCGCGCCGCTCGTGGTCCGCGAGTTCCTCGACGGCGTCTGCCTGGCGCGCTTCGTGCGCGAGCGCGGTCCGTTGCCCGTGGAGTTGGCGACGTACATCGTGCGGAGCATCCTCGCCGCGTTGCAGGCGGTGCACACCGCCGGTCTGTACAACGGCGACCTGACGGCCGACGACGTGTTCCTGACCTCCGGGGCGGACGGGGTCCTGCTGGTCAAGGTGCTCGACTTCGGCGAGGCGCACCTCAAGCGCGCGCTGGTCGCCGGGGGCCTGGCCGGACCGGAGGCGACGCGCTGGTGGGCGCCCGAGCAGAAGCGGTCGGGGATCGTGAACGACCGGTCCGACATCTTCGCCGTCGGTGCGATGTTGTACCTGGCGGTGACCGGCCGGGTGCCGTACCCGGACGGCATCCCGCCGGCGCCGGCGGTGATCGCGATTCCGGAGAACCCGTCGGCGCTGGTGCCGTCGGTGAACCGGAAGATCGACATCGTGGTGCGTCGCGCGATGTCGCTGTTGCCGACCGATCGGTATCCGTCGGTGACGGCGTTCAGCGAGGCGCTGGCGCCCTTCGCGCCCGCGGTGCCGCCGAAGTTCGCGGAGACGGTCGGGGCGCCGGCCAAGGTCGTGCCGGCCCCGGCGGTGCTGCCGGTCGGGATCCAGCCGGCTCCGG
>JAAZOP010000338.1 GCA_012797735.1 Myxococcales bacterium | reverse complement strand
GCCGCCCGGCGCGCCGCGCTCCCCGTCCTGCCCGCATGGCGTCCTCTCACCCCTTCGGGGCGCCGCCGAGCAGCGCGTCGACCTCGGCGCGCGCCGCGTCGTCGGCCGCCAGCGCCCGCGCCGCGTGCAGCTCGCGCACCCCGTCGGCCTTGCGGCCGATCTCCTTGAGCAGCTTGCCGGCCTGGAGATGGTACCCGAACCGCCCGGCGACGTTGCGCCCGCGCGCCAGGTGCCGGTACAGGTTGGCCGCCTCCTCCTTGTGCTCCTTCGTGCCCGTCTCGAGATACAGCGCGCACAGCGCCTCGGCCGTCTCCGGGTCGTAGTCGAACTGGCCCAGCGAGGCCTGGTGGTCGATCACCGCCTTGAGGCATTCGATCGCCTCGTCCCGGTGGCCGGCGTCGCGGTGGGCGAACCCCAGCTCGCGGTACACCCGGATGTCCGGCGTGACGGTGCCCATCTTCTCCACCGCCAGTTCCAGGCGCCGGATCGCGTCGTCGTAGCGTTTCTGCAGGCGGTAGAAGCGGCCGAGGTTCAGGTGCCCGTAGGTCTGCTCGTGGGTCGCGTCCGCCGCTTCGATCAGGCACTCCTCCGCCGTCTTCGGGTCGCCCAGCTCCAGCACCACCTGCGCCAGCTCGCTCTGCACCGTCGCATACAGCTCGTCCGACGCGTCGTCGGGCTCGTGGTCGAGGTAATACTGGAACAGGACCGCGGCCTCCTCCAGCGCCGCCTTCGCCTCGGCCTTGGCCTCCTCCTCCGTCGGCGTCCCGGTCGCCGGGCCCCGCCGCCGGGTGATCGCCAGCGCCCGCGCCAACTCGAGCTTGATGTGCAGCGCCTCCGGATGCTCGTCCGAGATCTTGCGGAACACCTCCCGCGCCTCGTCGGCCTTGCCCTCGTGCAGCGCCAGGAACGCCCGCCGGAACTCGTTGCCGTACGACAGCAGTTCGTCCGCCTGCTCCTCGGACCAGGCGCCCGACAGCGCCAGGAACACCTCGTCCTCCGACGGCGGCCCCGCCTCGGGCTGCGAGCGGCGCGTGAACTCCTCCATCAGCGCGTCGGCCTTCGCCTTGACCTCGGCCTTGATCGCCAGGCCGTCGGCCATTTCGATCGTCGAGCGGCACAGCTCGAGCGCCGTCTCGAAGTCGCCGCGATCGCGGAGCCGGTCGACCTCGGCGAGCTGCCGGCGCACCAGTTCGGTCTGGCAGTCGGCGATCCGTCCTTCGACCGCCTTCCGCTCCGCCTCCGGCCCCTCGTCGAGGCGTTCGAGCAGCGCCTGGAACGCGAGCTTCGCCGAGCCGAAATCGCCGGCCGCGAACTGCTCCTCCGCCTCGCGGCGCAGCGCCTCCGGGTCCTTGCCGAACAGCTTCTTCAAGAATGCCATGCCGCCCTCTCTCGGACCGAACCATATACCAGGGTCACCGGCCGGGGGGTAGAGGGTTGGGCCAGCCGGTGCAGCACTTCCGCCCGGCGCGGCAGGCCGCTCCGTCCGCCCGCCCGCCGGCACTTCAACCCCGCCACGACGGCCGCGACGCGCAGCCACCGCGCCGGACGGTACCCGCGCAGCAGGCCCCAGGCCGCCGCGCCGTGGAACGCGTCGCCCGCCCCCGTGGTGTCCACGACCCGCACGCGCAGCGCCGGCTGGAACAGGTAATGGCGCTCGCCGGCTCGGCCGAGCACCGCGCCGCGGCGCCCGAG
>JAAZOP010000337.1 GCA_012797735.1 Myxococcales bacterium | reverse complement strand
CTGGGCTGGGACGTCGAGCCGATCGGGGCGGCGACGCCGGTGCCGCCGCCCCCGTCGCCCGACGCCGGCCGCACCCCGTCGCGGGAAGCCGCGCCCGCCGGCGTGCTGGATCTGCCGCCGGACGCCTGGAGTCGCGTCGTCGAGGAGCTGGCGCGCACCGACCGCGTGCTCGCCGGCCTGCTGGCGCAGGCGGTGCCGGTGGATCTGACCCTGGAGCGGATACGGTTGGCGTTCCCGGAGGGCTCGACGGCCGCCGAGATGCTGCGCCAGCCGAGGCGGAGCGAGTCGCTGGCGGCGGCGGCCGCCCGTGTGCTGGGCGCCCGGCCGCAAATCGAAGTCGACGACAGCTCGAGCGACGCGGCACGGGCGGTCGCCGAGCGGTTGGCGGCACGGCATGCGGCCGAGGCGCGGATGCGACAGGAGATCATGGACCATCCCGCCGTGCGGGAGGCGTTGCAGGCGTTTCCGGGCAGCCGCGTCGTCGAGGTACGCACCGGAGGCGCCGGAACGCCCGGCGCGACGAAAGGAGCCAGGGCGCGATGACCAAGCCGGGTCGAGGCTTCACCGGGGGGTTTGCCGAGTTCCAGCGGCAGGCGATGCGCATCCAGCGCAAGCTGGAAACGCTCCAGGAGGAGTTGAAGACCCGCCAGCAGGAGGCGACCGTCGGCGGCGGCAAGGTCACGGCGGTGGTTTCCGGCGGCAAGGAGGTCGTCTCGGTCCGGATCGATCCCTCGATGCTCAAGCCCGAGGAAGCGGAGATGCTCCAGGACATGGTCGTCTCCGCCGTCAACGCCGCGCTCAAGAAGGTCGACGAGATGATCGACGCCGAGACGAACAAGATCACCGGCGGCCTCAAGATTCCCGGCCTGACGTAGGTCTCCGGAGGAACGCGCCGTGCTGCCGCCCGCCCTCGAGGAGCTCGCCCGGCTGCTCGGCCGGCTGCGCGGCGTCGGCCCGAAGACCGCCCAGCGGCTCGCGCTCCAGCTCCTCGACGCCCCCGACGACTACCTTCAGCAGCTCGGTCGCAGCGTGCTCGGCCTCCGCGAGCGTGTCCGGCGCTGCTCGCGCTGCCGGGGCCTGACCGAGAACGACCCGTGCGCGCTGTGCACCGACCCGCGGCGGCAGGACGACCTCCTCTGCGTCGTGGCGGAGGTTCCCGACCTGTTCGCCGTCGAACAGTCGGGGGCGTTCGCCGGCCGGTACTTCGTCCTCCACGGCCTGCTCTCGCCGCTGGACGACCAGGGCCCCGACGAGATCGAGGCCGCGCGACTGGTCGAGCGGGCGGCGGACGGCGTGCGCGAGGTGATCCTGGCGTTGCCGCCGTCGCCCGAGGGGGAGGCGACGGGGCACTACCTGGCCGAGCGGTTGCGGGAGGCGGGGGTTGACCGCGTCACCCGGATCGCCTACGGGGTGCCTCGGGGGGCCGAGCTGGGTTTCGTCGACCGGGTGTCGATGGCCCACGCGCTGGCGCGGCGGCACGAGGTGGAGGAATGAGGTTCGAGCGGGACGGGGGGCGGGCGGGCGGCCGCCGGGTGCGGCACGCCCCCCCCGCGCGGCTCGCGGGGCTGCCGGTGGTGCTCGCCCTGGTCGGGTGTCCCGTGCCGCCGCCGGAGAACCCGATCGAGGACGGTCCGACGATGGAGTCGCGGCTGGCGGCGGTGCTGGCGGCCGCCGGCGACGTGCGGGCCGAGGCGCGGGTCGAGCAGGGGACGGAGCGGGGGCCGGTCAAGGGGTTGGTGTACGTCTTCCTCCGGGCCCCGGACCACCTGCGTTTCGATGCGATGTCGATGGTCGATTCGCCGCTCGCCGTCCTGGTTTCCGACGGCACCGACTTCGCGCTGCACGACGTCGGCGGCAACCGCTACTACTACGGCGCCGCGGAGCCGTGCAACATCGCCCGGCTGCTCCGCATTCCGCTGGGCGGCGACGCGGTGGTCCGCATCCTCTTGGGGCTGCCTCCCGCGGTGGGGGGGGCCGAGGCGCGCGTCGCGTGGGACGGCGACGGATTCTACGACTACCGGCAGGCGACGGACGACGGGATGGAGCTCGAGGCCCACGTCGCGCCGTTCGGGGAGCGGCTGGACACGCTGCTGGTGCGGCTGCGGGACCGGGCGGGAACGGTCTGGGAAGCGACGTTCGACGGTCACCGGGAGTTCGGCCCCCTGCGCCTGCCGGCGCACGTGCGCTTCACGGCCCGGGACGGGGACGGCCCGGTGGAGGTCTGGTACCGGGAGGTGGAACCGGGCGTCGAGCTGCCCGACGACGCCTGGAGCTACCCGCCGCCGGACGGCATCCCGGCGGAGGCGGTGACGTGCCAGACGGCGATCGAGCCGGTGCGGTGGGGCTCGGAGGAGTAGGCGCGGGATGGCGGTCGAGGCGCCGGCGACCAGGGACGACCGCCCTACGAAGCTGCGCGGGACCGTGCTGGTGATCGACGACTGCACCACGGTGCGGACCCGCGTGCGGGAGATCCTCGAAGCGCAGGCCTACCGGGTGCAGACGGCGGGGGACGGCGCGGCCGGTCTCGAGGAGGCCCGCCGGCGGCGACCGGACGCGATCCTCGTGGATTTCGTGATGCCGCGGATGAACGGCTACCAGTTCTGCCAGGAACTGCTCAAGTCCGACGATTTGCGGACGGTGCCGGTCGTGCTGATGAGCGTGAAGGTCGATCGGATCGGGGAGCAGTTCGTGCGGCACGGACTGGCGGACGACGCGCTGTCCAAGCCGTTCCAGCCCGCCGCCCTGCGCGCGGTGCTGGAGCACCGGATCGGCAAGCCGAGCCGGCGGACGGAGCGGAGGGCGGAAGCCGAGGCGGAGGAGGAGCCGCCGCCGGCCTCGCCGTCGCAGTTGCCGCCGCCCTCCGACGAGGAGCGCCAGCGGCGTGCCGCCGCCGAGGCGCTCGAGCGCACCCGGGGGTTGCTGCTCTCGCGCCTGCTGGGACCCCTCGCCCGGGCGCTCGGACTGGCCGACTCGGAGATGGACGCCGCCCGCCGCGGGCTGCTCGAGGGGCTGGACGAGAAGACGTTGCGCGAGCTGGTCCCGGCCCTGGCGGGTCTCGACCCCCACGCCGGTCTCCCGTCGTTCTCGGGCGCCATCGAGGCCCTGCCGATCGGCGAGGTGTTCCAGATGGTGGCCCTGCAGAACCTGACCGGGGTGATGGAGATCGAAGGTCCGGGGCTGACGGCCCGGGTGTTCCTCTCCGGCGGCAAGGTCGACCTTTCCCGGCTCGACGGCGGCGAAGGCAACTTCCGCCTCGGCAACTACCTCGTGCAGCTCGACCTCGTCGCCCCCCAGGACGTCGAGCGGATGGCGGAGGCGGCCGACGCGGACGGGACGCCGATCGGCGAGCGGCTGATCAAGCTCGGGTTGATCTCGCGGGACGACCTGCGCAAGGCGCTCCAGTTGCAGGCGCAGGACATCTTCTACGAGGTGTTGCGCTGGACGCACGGGATGTACCGGTTCCGGCCGCACGTGGTGGCGGCCGAGGCCAGTTCGGCGGCGCTGGCGATCCCGGTGTCCGGTCTGTTGATGGAGGGGTATCGGCGGGTCGACGAGTGGCGGGTGATCGAGCGGGAGATCCGGGGGTTCGGCGAGGTGTACGAGCCGAACCCGGCGGCGATCGCCGAGCTGGAGTCGGGCGCGCTGTCCACCGAGGAGAAGCTGGTGCTCGACCACGTCACCGGGTCCTCGTCCGTCTCCGACATCATCCGCGCCCTGCGTCTCGACTCGTTCGAGGTTTGCCGCGTCCTGTACCGGCTGCTGTCGATGAAGCTCATTCGCCGGCAGCGTGCGACCGTGGCCAAGGGGGAAGACTGAGAAGGAGAGAGGGAGATGACGATCTCGACCAAGGTGGCCGACGCGATGAGCCGGGCCTCCTGGATCCGCAAGATGTTCGAGGAGGGGGAGAGGTTGCGGGCGTCCGGCCAGGGGCCGGTCTACGACTTCTCGATCGGCAACCCCGACCGGGAGCCGCCGGAGGCGCTGCACGCGCGGCTGCGCGAGCTGGTCGGCCATCCACGGCCCGGCATGCACCGCTACATGCCGAACGTCGGTTTCCCGTCCACGCGGGACGCCGTCGCCCGCCGGCTGCAGGACGAGTTCAAGCTCCCGTTCACCCGCGAGCAGGTGGTGATGGTCACCGGCGCCGGCGGCGGCCTCAACGTCGTCCTCAAGGCGCTGCTCGACCCCGGCGACGAGGTGATCATCCTCTCACCGTACTTCGTCGAGTACCTGTTCTACGTCGACAACCACGGCGGCGTCGTCGTCAAGGTGCCGACGGGGCCGGAGTTCGACATCGATGTCGCCGCGGTGTCCAAGGCGATCACGGCCCGGACCAAGGCGATGATCGTCAACTCGCCGAACAACCCGACCGGCGTCATCTACCCCGCCGCGACGCTCCAGCGGCTCTCCGAGGCGTTGCAGGCGAAGGCCAAGGAGTTCGGCACCACGATCTACATCATCTCCGACGAACCGTACCGCCGGCTGGTCTACGACACCGACCATTGCCCCAGCCCGCTGGAGTGCTACCCGAACACCATCCTGGTGATGTCGCACTCCAAGGACCTCGGGCTGGCGGGCGAGCGGATCGGCTACGTGGCGATCCACCCGCAGGCGCACGGCGCCGAGCGTCTGTTCGCGGCGATGGCGTTCAGCGTCCGCACGCTGGGCTTCGTCAACGCCCCGGCGCTGATGCAACTCGCGGTCGAGACGCTGCAGAACGTGGTGATCGATCTGTCGGTCTACCGGCGGCGGCGCGACCGGATCTGGGAGGGGCTGACGAGCGCTGGCTACGAGGTGGTGCGTCCGGCGGGTGCGTTCTACTTCTTCCCCAAAGCCCCGGGCGGCGACGACGTGGGGTTCTCCCGCGCCCTGGCCCAGCACCGCGTGCTCGTCGTGCCCGGCTCGGGCTTCGGCACCCCCGGCTACTTCCGGCTGTCCTTCACGGTTCCCGACGAGCACATCGAGGCGGCGCTGCCGATCCTGGCCGAGACGCTGCGCCACCCCAACCCGGTCTGATCTGCGGCCTTCCGAATTCGTCGCGGCACGCGACGAAACTCTCGACCCTTGACTCCGACTCTCGACGCGCGGCCCGGGGGTCACGTTGGCTGGCGGCCCCTGGCCGCGCCAGGAACGGCGCCGAAGACCGATCCGGACGCCGTTGTCAAGCCTCTCGTGCAGGGACCGCCCCTTGACACGGTCAAGGCCCGTTCGCTAGGTTTCTTGGGTACCGAGGGCGGGCCTGGGCAAGTTGGCGACTCGGACGCGACCGCACGAAGGAGGAACGGCGCCATGACCAAGGCGGAGTTGATCGAGCACATCCACGGTTCCAAGGAGTTCCGCGGAACCATCTCCAAGAAGATGCTCGGCGCGCTACTCGACGCCGTTTTCGCCGAGATCGAGCGGGCGATTCGCAAGGAGGGGAAGTTCGCCTACCCCAACTTCGGCACGTTCGTGCGCCGCCGCCGGGCCGGACGCATCGGACGGAATCCCAAGACGCAGGAGAAGGTGAAGATCCCTCCGCGGCTCATCGTCGGCTTCAAGGCCCACCAGGGGTTCCGGGACCGATTGAACCCGAGGACGGCGCGCTGACTTCCTCGCGTGCGTTCGTCGCGTCCCGGATCGGCCGGAACGGCCCGCTTGCCCGAAAGGAGACCGGCTGGTATCTTGCGCGCCCGTGAACGGGGCGGTGTAGCTCAGGTGGTCAGAGCAAGCGGCTCATATCCGCTGTGTCAGGGGTTCGAGTCCCTTCACCGCCACCGATTTCCTCGCCGGTCCCTCCTCCTCGCCGTGGCCTGCGGCTTGGCCCTCCCGGCCTGCGGCGGCGGCGACGACGAGGAGCTGTTCTCTCCCGAGGAGCAGGTCGAGCTTGCCAGGGCGCGCGCCGACGCCCCCGACTTCCTCCGTACGCGCCTCGTCGATCCCGACGCCTCGCTCTCCGTCCGGCTGCGGGCGATGCGCGGGCTCGTCGAGATGGGGCGGATCGACCAGCTCCGCGGCGGGCTCCGTCAGATCCCGATCGAGCAGGCGACGCGGCTGGTCGAGTTGCTGGTCCCGAACCTGACCTGGCTGGCGATGGCCGGGTCGGTGCCCGAGGGCCGGCTGCGCCAGCCGCAGATCTTCGCCAAGGACGCCCTCCTGCTCCTCGAGGAGTGGATGAGTCCCGGGTTGCGGCGCGAGACGCGCGGGCTGGTGGTTCGCTGGTTCGCCGCCGACCTGCCCCAGCGGGCCGCCTCCGGCAACATGCCGCTCGCCCGTTGCGACCCGGCCGTCCGCACGGCCGTCGCCGCCGTCGTCTCGCTCCGCACCGTCCGGCGTTGGTCCGACTACCCGGCGCTCGCCCAGGCCGTCCTGCAACTGGGCACGGACGCCGACCGGCTCCGGCTGCGCGCGGAGGCTGCCGATCTGTTCCGGACCGCGCCGTTCGACTCCCCGCAGGAGCGGGCCGAGACCCGCGCCGGGGTGCTCGCGGCGCTGCGCGGCCTGAGCGGCGACGCCGCGGCCTTGAAGGCCGCGGCGGGCGGGCGGACCCCCGTGAACCCCGACAACAGTCTGCTGGCGGACCTCACGGACCTGCGCGATGCGCTGGCGCTGGAGGTCCGCGATGCAACCCGCGAAGCGAGGTCCCGTTCGGCCGCCCTCGCCCGCCTGCTGGATCTCGGATTCCCGCTCCGGCCCCTCGGTCTCGGCGCCCTGGTCCTCGATGAGAACACGCCTGCGGCCCTGCGGGCCGAGTTGGCCGGGCCCTTGACCCGCGAGGGCGACGGGGCCGTCGCGGCGGCCGCAGCCCTGGCGACGGAGCCTGCGATCTTCGCCGCCGCCGCTCCGCTGCTGCGTTTCGTGAAGATCCAGGGCGAGATCCTGGTGTTCGCGCGGGCCCTCGCCGCGGCCGCCCCGCGCCTCGCGGCGCTCCCGGGGCGTTGCGACGCCGTGGTCGAGGCCCTGGCCGGCATGGCGCCCCGCCGGTCGGCCACCGCCGCCAATCTCTTGCTTGAAAGCGGAGATCCGTTCATCATGGCACTCGGCGTCGAGGTGTTGGGGCGGGTCGGCACGCCCGACCACGCCGAGGCGCTGGCGGCGCTCCGTTCTTCGAGCCAGCGGTCGGCGTGCTGGCCGGAGCGGACGCTGGCCGAGCTGGTGCAGCGCGCGCTGGAAGCGATCTCGTCGCGGGGCGCGACGCCGATCGCCGTCGAGGCAGGAGACGACGATGGAGGATAGCCGGGCGAGGAAGACGGTACGCCAATTCAACTGCCGCGACGCGCTATGGGCCATCTTCGAGGAAATGGCGCGCGAGTTGGAGTGTTCTGTCGATTACCTGATCAACGAGGCGATGCGGCAGTACGCCAAGAGTCGGCGCTACGCCGTGCCGGCGGCCGAACAGCCGGGTGCGGCGGCGCCGTTGCCCGCCCCGGGCGCTCCGCCGGCCGGCGCACCGCGCGCTACCCCCGCGGGCGGCCTG
>JAAZOP010000336.1 GCA_012797735.1 Myxococcales bacterium | reverse complement strand
GCAGACGTCCTCGGTGCACTCGTTGCCGTCGGTGAGGCAGGCGGTGCCGTCGGCCAACGGCCGGTGCGAGCAGGCTCCGCGCCGGCAGACGTCGCTCGTGCACTCGTTGCCGTCGCTCGTGCACGGCGAGTCGTCCGCCACCGCGACGTAGCGGCACAGCCCCTCCGGGGAACAGACGTCGTTCGTGCACACGTTGTAGTCCTCGCAGTCTCCGTCGATGGTGCATTCCACGACCACTTCGCCGTCGGGCCCGCCGTCACCGTCGGGTCCGTCCGGCTCGCCGTCGGGGACGTCGGGCTCGACCTCGGCGTCGGGTCGTCCGTCGGGTCCGTCCGGCTCGACGTCGGGAACGTCCGGTTCGACGTCGGGGACGTCCGGCTCAGCGTCGGGGACGTCGGGCTCGACCTCGGCGTCGGCGTCGGCATCGGCATCGGCGTCCGTCGGGACGGGGAAGCAGAGCAGGCCGCTGGCGTCCCGGCGGTAGCCGGGTTCGCAGTCGCACACGGGCAGCCCGGCCTCCGGGCGACAGGTTCCGTGCCGATTGCAGGTGACGTCGAGGCACGGATCGCCGGGGTCGTTCGGGACGCAGTCCAGTCCGATCGGATGGTAGCCGGCCTGGCACGAGCAGAACGGCAGGTTGCCGTCGGTGATGCAGGTGCCGTACATCGAGCACGACACGCCGTTGCAGGGGTCGGACGATCCGCCGCTGTCGGAACAGGCCGTGGCGGCGAGCAGCGCGCCGAGAGCGGCCGTGGCCGCGAGGCGGGCCGCGGTTCGGGGCTGGGGTTGCGTGGTTGCCTGGATCTCGTTCATCGGTATTTCCTCCCTTCCAGTCGGTGGGTCTCGGCAACTGCCAGAAGCGGGCCAAGCCCCCCGCTGCCGCCGGCGCCCCGGAACCGGCCGTCGCCGCCGGTCGAGGCCCCGGGATCGCGATCCGGTTCGTTACCTTCCGTGATCTGCGGTGATCCCCCTCCAGGCCCGGTTCCAGCCTAGGGCTCGGTGGAGCACGGCCGCTCGTCGATCCGCTCCGCGTCGTCGAGCAGGCCCGGCATCTGCAACGGCCGGCAGACCCCCTCGATGCATTGGTCCGCCGCATCGCAGACCCGGTCGAGGCACGCTCGTTCGAGCCGCACCGTCACCTCGGCCACCCCCTCGGCCGGCCACGGGTGGACCACCTCGCGCGACAGGATCCTTCGCCCCGCCGAGAAGCCCTCGATCCGGGCCCAGACCCACGTCGTGTAGGTTTCGCCGCGTTCGATCACCAGCCGCAGCGGCAAGGCGTCGGCCTCCGACAGCCGGAACCCGCGGGACGTCGGCGTGCAGATCTGCCCCGCCTCGTCGCGCGAGGCGGCGACCATCACGTGGAGTTCGTCCATCTCCGCCGGCAGAGCCAGGTCGGTCTCGACCGTCAAGCGCACCGCGGGCGGCGGTCCGGCGCAGCCGGCGGCCAGCAGCAGCATCCACGTCGCGCACGCGCGTCTCACGGCATCCTCACCCGCCAGTCGCCCTCGACCGGCTCGCCGGGGGCGAGCAGCACGGCCGCGGTAATCCCGCCGGCCAGTCCGGCGGCAAGGACACCGCCGATGACCCACGGCCACGGGCCGTCCCAGAACCCCGGGACGACGTCGTCCGGTGTCTCCGGCGACTCCGGCTCCAGTTCGATCACCTGCCGCGCCGGCTCCGCCGGATCGATCCGCACGCGCTCGACCCGCGCGACGTGGCCCGGCGCCTCGACCCGCACCTCGTGCTCGCCGGCCTCCAGTTCGCACGAGAGCGGCAACGTCTCGGGCGTTCCCCCGTCGATCGACGCCGTCGCACCGGGGGTCGGCGATTCGACGAGCAACGTGCCGAGCGGCGCGGACGGGAGGGGCAGTTCGAGCGCGACGGGCGGGTTGTCCCCGGCGGCGAGATTCGTCGCGGCGGTCGCCGTCTCGCGTCCCTCGAGCCGGGCCGTGAAGACGTGCTCGCCCGGCTCGAGCCGCACGGGGGCGGCCAGCGGCGTCGTGCCGACGGTCCGCCCGTCCACCTCGAGCTTGGCGCCGGGCGGTTGCGTGGTCACGGTCACGCGGGCCAGGCGCCGGTCGAGATCCGAGCGGCGTTCGAGCGCTTCGGTGCGGGCCGTCTCGGAGATCACCGAGCCGTACCGTTCGAGCAACTCGTTCCAGGCCTGCCAAGCGTCCGCCGGCCGGCCGGCCGCCTCGAGCGAGGCGGCGAGGTTCTTCAGCGTTCCGGGGTGAGGGAACAGCGCGTGGCTCCGCGCGAACGCCTCGGCGGCGCCCGCGGCGTCGCCGGCGGTCAGCGCCGCCACGCCGGCGTCGAACAGGCGCTGTGCCTCGATCTCCGTCTCCGTCTGGGCCTGCGCGGCGGGCAGGCCGAAGCAGAGAGCCGCCGCCAGGAGGCCGAGGCAGGTGCTGTCGGGGAGGCGTCTCGTCATGGTACCCGTCCGAACGTCGTGACGATCCCGTCGGGAGCGGTACGGCCGTCGCCCGTCGCGCCGGCGTCCCGCCCGGTCCGCCCGGAGGTGCTAGCATCCCGCGTGCCAGGGCGTCCGCCGCCGCCGGGCGTTCCGGCCTCGCGTCGCGCGGCGTCCTCCGCGCCGGCATCGATCTCCGACTCGACGGCCCACTCCACCACGATCTCCGCGTCCCGGGCGCGGGACACGCGGCGGGTCCAGTCCCGGCGACCGGGCGCCCGGACGGTGACTTCGGCCTCCCGGTCGGCGCGCGCCAGGTCGAACGCCGGCGCCCCGACCGGAGCGCCGTCGACCAGCACGGTGGCCCCCTCCGGCACGCCGAGCAGGCGGATCCGGACGAGGTCGGGCGGTGCCGGGCGGCCCGTCGCCTCCGTCGTCGCATCGTCTGCCGCATTCGCGGCCGCCGGGCCCGTCGCGTCCGGTCGCGCAGCCGCGGGCGATACGACGTCGTCCCCGCCGTCCTCGCCGGCCGGCGGTGGGGATGCCGGTGGCGAACGGTCCGTCCCGGCGGCCGCGTCGGTGGCTGCGAGGGAACCGGGCGACGCATCCGGCGGTCCGAGCGCGCTCGTGTGTTGCGCGGAGGTGTCCGGGTTCGGGACGGGCTTCGCGTCGCGGGCGCCGGTGAACGTCCACAGCAGGTAGCCGCCCAGCGCGACGGCGACGAGGCCGGCGGCGAGGAACGGAGCGAGACGGCGGCCGCGGTCGCGCGCAGCGGGCGGCCGTTCATTCTCCAGGGTGCCGGCCTTCGGCGTCAGCGTCGGCGCCGGCGCTCCGAGCGGGAGCGCCACGGCCGTCGGCAGGCCGGCCGGGGGCGTTTCGACCGTGCGTTGCTGCTCCGGCGGGGCGATTTCGCCCCGTCGGGCCGCGGCCAGCGCCCGCTGCAGTTCCTCCCGGAACTCGCGCGCCGAGCCGTAGCGATCCTCGCGGTCGCGGGCCATCGCCCGCAGCACGACCGTCTCCACGGGCGGGGGCAGGTCGGGCCGGAGGGCCCGCGGGGCGGTCACCGGGTCGTTCCAGATCTTCCACAACACCTCGTTGAAGGTGTCGGCCTCGAACGGCCGGCGGCCGGTCAGCATCTCGTACAGGATCACGCCCGTGGCGTAGATATCGACCCGCGCATCGATGTCCCTCGCGCCGCGGGCCTGTTCCGGGGCCATGTAGGCGGGCGTGCCGACGACGGAGCCGGTGCGCGTGAGGTTCGCGGCGGGGCCGCCGAGAGTGGGGTGGCCCATGACCTTGGAGATGCCGAAGTCGAGGATCTTGACGAAGTCGTCGCGGTCGCCGACGCGCGTCACGAACAGGTTGTCGGGCTTGAGGTCGCGGTGGACGATGCCGGCGGCATGGGCGGCGGTGAGGGCGTCGAGCGTCTGGGAGGCGATGTCGGCGGCCCGGGCGAGCGGGAAGCGGGGGGTCTCCTCGAGCAGCTCGGCCAGCGCCCGGCCGCGCAGCAGCGGCATCACCAGGAACGGGACACCGTCCTCGGTGGTGCCGAGGTCGATCACCTCGCAGATGTTGTCGTGTCCGATCCGGCCCGCCGCCTCGGCTTCCTGGTGGAAGCGCGACACCGCCACCGGGTCCGCGGCCAGTTCCTGGGCCAGCAGCTTGACCGCGAGCCGGCGGTGCAGCCGCTGGTCCTCGGCCTCCCACACTTCGCCCATCCCGCCCGCGCCGATACGCCGCAGCAGGCGGTACTTGCCCTCCAGCAGCCGGTCCGCGAACTCCATCCCCCTTCCCTTGCCGCGTCGGCAAGGGCCCTGCTTATCACGATGATCGGTCGTCGGCAAACCTCCGGCGGGATTC
>JAAZOP010000335.1 GCA_012797735.1 Myxococcales bacterium | reverse complement strand
CGGGATCGTGGCGGGAAAGTGGCACCAGATCCGGCTGCACCTCGCGGCCGCGGGAGCACCGGTGCTGGGCGACCGGCGGCACGGCGGGGCGCCGCGGGTCGTCCGCCCCGACGGCGCCGTTCTGGCCGCTCCCGCCGTGGCGCTGGAGGCGGTGGCGCTGGAGGTGCCCGACTGCGCCGGGCGGCGGCGGGTCGCGGCGGCGCCCCGCGGCTTCCTGCGCCAGGCGCTGGCGTGGTCGGGCCTGGCGAGCACGCTCGACGAGGGGCAGATCGAGCGGGCGTGGGCGGCGACGTGGGTGGGCGCGGCCGGCGGCCCGACCTGACGAATCACTTGCGCAGGCGGGGCCACTCCGCGCCGATCAGCGCGGCGATGCCGTAGAGCTCCTCGAGCAGCGTGCGGTCGTCGGGGTAGCGATCCTCGGGCTTCTTGGCCATCATCCGCGCGACGATGGCGGCCAGCGCGTCCGGAGCGGCGCCGGCGGGGCCGCCGAGCCAGGGGGGCTGGTACGTCAGCACGGCGTGGATCCGGGCTTCGATCGTCTCGCCGCCGAACGCCTGGCGTCCGGCGAGCAGTTCGAAGAGGACGGTTCCGAGCGCGAACTGATCGGTCCGGGCGTCGACGGCGAGGCGGCGGATCTGCTCGGGCGCGGCGTAGGACGGCGAACCGACGGGGCCGTGCTGGAGGGTGATATCGGACCCGGCGAGGTGGGCGACGCCGAAGTCGGTGAGCTTGGCCACGTCGCCGTCGGTGAGGAGGATGTTGCCCGGCTTGACGTCGCGATGGACGATGCCGCGCTGGTGCGAGAGGGCGAGGGCGTCGGCGATCGGAAGCACGATGTACAGGGCGCGGCGCGGCGGCATGCGCCCCTGGCGCGCGATCCGCGACAGCGGCTGGCCGTCCACGTACTCCATCGCCAGGTAGACGTTGCCGGTGTCCTCGTCCCGGCCCATGCCGAGCACCGGCACGATCGCCGGATGGTCGAGCTTGCCGGCCGCGGTGGCCTCGCGCATCACGCGTTCGAGCACGGTCGGTCCGATCTCCGGGATGGCGACCAGTTCGGGGTGGATGACCTTGATCGCGATCGGCGCCCCGGTGGCGGGGTCGACCGCCCGGTAGACGGTGCCGGTGCCGCCGCGACCGATGCGCTCGACGATCCGATACCGTCCGATGCGGGCCGGCACGTCACGCGGATGTCCGCGGGGTACCATCGCGAGCCAATCCCTTAGCAGGGTCGGCGCGGCCTTTCAAGCGACCCCCCGGGATCGGTCCGTCGGACCTCGCAATCGACCCGCCCGCGAGCCAGGGCGATCTCGACGGCGTCGCCCGGCGCGACACGGGCGGCGTCGGTGAGGACCGCACCGTCGGCGGTGCGCGCCAGGGCGTAGCCGCGCGCGAGGACGGCCAGGGGCGAGAGCGCCTCGAGGCGGGCGGAGGCCGCGCCGAGCCGGGCGCGAGGCTCTCGAGCTCCTCCAGCACCAGCCGCGCTTCCTCCCACTGCCCGAGCTGGATCAGGTCGTCGGCCAGCG
>JAAZOP010000334.1 GCA_012797735.1 Myxococcales bacterium | reverse complement strand
CGCGGGGCGCCCCGCGGTCCATGGGCAACGGCGGCATCGCCGCCGACGGCCGGCGCGCTCGCGCCGGCTCCGGCGCCTCGGTGGCCAGGAGCTTCATGATCGAAGTCCCGATCAGGATCCGGTCCCCCGGCTTCAGCGGCGCCGACTTCACCCGTTCCCCGTTGACGAACGTCCCGTTCGTCGAACCGAGGTCCTCGATCTGGATCTGTTCGCCCCGGATCGTCAGGCGCGCGTGCTTGCGCGAGACCATGTCCTCGGCCAGCACCACCGGCAGCTCGGCGCCCCGCCCGATCAGCACCTCGCCCTCCGGCGGCAGGCGGAACTCCCCGCCCTCGTACTTGCCGGCCACGAACCTGAGCTTCAGCGCCTTCGCCATCGATCGATCCAGCCGCCGATGCGCCTCCCGCGCCGGTTTCCCCGCCGGAGCCGACACGCAGCGGCGACGAGGTTAGTCCAGCCGCTCGACGACCGTCAATAACTCGCCAGTTCGACGTCGGTCACCAGGATCGACCCGCGGGTGTGCCCCGCCAGACCCGTGCCCAGCTCGAACCGGTCGAGAACGCCCCGGTCGAACCCCGGGGTCCAGGTCGCCAGCGGTTCGAGCGGCACGCGGACGGTCTGGAGCACCTCGGAACGCTGCTCCGCGGCGTACAGGTGCGGCACGCGCCGCACCGTCGAGACCGGGAACTCCACGACCGTGCCGTCGCCATCGACGAGGCGCACGGCGAACTCCTGCTCGGCCAGCCCGTCGTTCAACGTGCTGATCCGCGAGGTGACGCGGAACGACAGCGCGGCGTGGCCCGAGGCGTCCAGCCCGCCCAGGGACCACCGGGCCGTGCCGGCTCCGCCGTCCCACGACAACAGCAGCGCGTCGTGCGGGTGGTCGAAGCTCGCGTCGCACCCGTTCTCGAAACACGCCCGGACGCTCGAGAAACCGGTCTGCTCGTTCGCCTCCCCCAGCAGGTTCACCGCCGGGGCGCCCGCGCCCGACAGGTCGTCGATCGTCAGCCGCTCCTCCGCCGCGTGGGACCAGCGCAGGTCGAGATCCACGCCGGCGAGCGCTTCGATGCCGCGCGGCGTCTCGCCGTCGGCGCGGAGGAACGGTTCGAGCGCGCCGCCCGGCACGAGCGTGCCGGCGACCCAGGCCGCCAGCGTGGGCTCCAGCATCCCGCGCTGCGCCTCCCCGCCCACCTGGTCGCGCTCCCAGCACACCCGCTCCAGCTGGTTGTCGTCGTAGCGCCACTCGGTGTTGAAGTAGTTGTGGTTCGCGCCGACGAAGAACACCTGGCTGCGCGGCCGGCCGGGCGGCTGGAGCGACCGGTCGTAGATCGCGATCGGGTGGCTCGTCGGCACGTCCCCGTCGCAGCCCGGCGCGACGACTGCGAAGGCCGCCGCCCCCGGCGACGCCTCGTGGTAGTCCGTCGGCGCGATCGCGAACACCGAGGCGATCGCCACGCCGGGGATCGGCGTCGCCGCCAGCCGCGCCGGCCCGTGCGACACCGCCTCGCCGCCCCGCGAGTGCCCGACCAGCCCGGTGCGGGCCAGGTCGATCCGCCCCACGAACGTCGTGCCGAACGGGTCGCCCCCGCTGACGACCCACGTGCGCCAGCGCCGCAGATGCTCGAGCAGCAGCTCCGTCCGCTCGAAGATGTAGTCGTCCCGGCAGTTCACCGCATTGCCGCTCACGCTGACGGCCACCACGCCGTTCGCGGCCAGCGTCTCCGCCAGATACGCCAACCCCTCGGCGTTCGGCGTCGTCGAAAAGCCCGGCCAGTGGCACTCGTGGTCCTGCGTCTGCGAACACTGGTCGTCCCCGCCCCAGCTCGGGCGGCAGTTGCCGTGGTTGCCGTGCAACAGCAGCACCAGCGGGTAGGGACCGCGCGTCAGGTCCAGCGGGTGGCGGACCACGCCGTAGAGCGTCGTGTCGAACGGGATCGTCGGCACGCGCTGGCGGCGCAGGTCGTAGCGCGCGGCGGCGACGGCCATGGCCCGCACCGGCGCGGAAACGCCCCCGTCGAGCGTTCCGGCGAGGGTGACGATCCGGTACCAGACGACGGCGTCGGGCAGCGCGGGGTCGGTGTACCGCAGCTCCGCGGCCCCGAGCGTGGCCAGCGCGGTCCACGGCCCGGACGGGTCCGGCGCCCGTTCCACCCGGTAGCCCGTCGCATCCGACCCGGCCGACGGCTCCCAGACCAGCGTGATCGTTGTCGCGTCGCCGGCCCCCAGGCGGGCTCGCGCCACCCGCAGCCCCTCGACCGCGAACGCGTCCAGCACCGTCACCTCGGTGCGGCAACTCGCCGTCCGCCCCGCCGGGTCGGTCGCGGTGTACTCCACGGGCCACGTGCCGCGCGGCAGCGTCGCCGGCGACGGCGCCGCCGGCAGCTCGCCGGCGCACGCGTCCGTCGCCGCCACCACGGGCGGCGTCGCCTCCGCCTCCGCCGAGGCGCGCACGACGGTGGCCGGCGGCGGGCAGCGCAGCGCCGGCGGAGCCTCGTCCGTCACCGTCACCGTCGTCGTGCACGACGCGGTGAAGCCGCCCTCGCCGGAAGCGCGGAACGTGACGACCGTTGCTCCGGGCGGAAATCCACCGGCCGGCGCGTCGGAGACCGGCGGGCCGAGCGGCGAGCCGCAGCGCTCGACCACCGCCGGCGCCGGGACGTCCACCGCCGTCGTCGCGCCCGCGCACGCCGCCTCGATCGGGGCCGCGCAGGCGAGGTCGAACCCCCCGGCCGGCAGGGCGCGCACGCCGAAGGAGCAGGTCGCCGTCTCCCCCGACGCGGCCGTGGCGGTGCAGATCACGGTCGCCTCGCCCGGCCCGAAGGTCGAGCCGTCCGGCGGGGTGCACGCCACCGCCGGCGGAAGGCCGTCGCACGCGGCGGCCGCGACGCCGTAGCGCACCGGCGCCCCCGCGGCCGCGACGCAGCCGAGGTCCAGTTCCGTCGGGCAACGCAGCTCGACCGCCGGGGAGCCGTCGGCGCACGCGATGTCGAACGACGGGACGTCGCCCGCGTCGCCGCCGTTCGAGCCGTCGCCGCAGGCTCCGGCGGACGCGGCGACGAGCGCCGCGAGCCAGGCGAGTCGGGGGCAGCTCATCGGGGCACCTCGAGCGACTCCGCCACGCGGAACCGTTCGCGGTCGCCCCAGCGCAGCCAGACCGGCCGCCCTGCGGGCAGCGCGCCGGCATCGGCGACGACGAAGCGCAGCACGCCGGGCTCGGGATACTGGTAGCGGCGGAACTCGAGGTCGCCCACGACGAGGACGGGGTCGAGCCCGCGCCCGCCCCAGGCCTCGGCGTGCAGGTCGATCGCGACGGGACGCACCGCCGGCACCACGTTGCCGCGGCCGTCCTCGCCCTGCGCGGCGTCGAGCGTGCGGACCTCGACGCGCCGGACGGGGGATTCGCGCGACGGTGCGGTCGTCCCCGGCGGGTCGCTCCCGGGCGGCGCCGCCGGCGCCGCGATTCCGCCTCCGGCCTGGGGCTCCGCG
>JAAZOP010000333.1 GCA_012797735.1 Myxococcales bacterium | reverse complement strand
CCGTCGCCGCCGCCACCGCCGTCCCCGTCGGTCCCCCCGTCGGTCGGTGGCGGGTCGGTGCCGACGCCCACGCCGAGCAGGGCGGGGCCGGCGGTCATCGGCGTCACCCCGACGACGAACTCGAGCCGTGCGGAGAGGACGTAGGTCCCCGTGCCGCCGAAGGCCAGACCCACGGTGCGGCTGCCGCCGGCGGGAGCCCCGGCGATCTCGGTCGTGCCGATCGAGCCGATGTCGAACCGCACGTCCGACCCGGCGACCGTGCCGCCGCCGGCGTCGGTGACGGTCACTCCGGCGGGGAGGGTGAGCGTCAGGACGCCGTCGAGGGCCGTGCCGAGGCCGGTGTTCGAGTAGCCGACGACGTAGTCGCCCTCGGCTGCGGACGGCTCGAGCCGCGTCGGGCCGGTCAGCGTGACGCCCAGCGCGGGCTGGCCGGTCGTCGTGACGCAATCGGCCTCGAACAGTGCGTTGAGGAACAGGCGCGTCCCCTGGGTCGAGGGGTTGGCCGAGACCGGCACCGCGGTGTCGTAGGCGTGGCCGCCGAGGTAGCTGACCTTGCCGTTGGTGCAGTCGCCGTCGTCCTTGAACAGGAGGATGTCGCAGACGCCGTCCTTGTAGCCGGTCATCCAGACGTCCTGGACGCCGGGCCCGTCGGGTCCGGTGAGGAACGTCACGTTGCGGTCGTTGACGTAGGTCACCCCCATCGCCGTCGCCAGGTCGTAGGCCGGCTCGCTGCCGCCCTCGGTGCCGAAGGCGCCGTCGAGCTGGTTGTAGGGCACTTCCGGATGGAGGACCTGGATCGTGTCCGACGCGGGCTGCGCGGCGATGAAGAAGCCGGCGCCCATCTCCTTCACGTCGGTCGGGATGCAGCAGTCGCGGGCGCCCCCGTCGCACCCGCCCGCGGTGCAGCCGAGGTCGGCGACCGGGCAGGCGCCGCCGGCCGAGCAGTCGGGCGGCGTGCCGACGGTCGTGAGGAAGTGTCCCATCCGCCCCTCGTCGTCGAGGAACGGCCACGCCGCGTTGGGCACCGTGTTCTCGTACGCATTCACCGCCTGGCACTCGGCGAAGAAGTGCACCGGGTAGTCGAGAAACGCGCGCACCTCCGCCACCACCTCGTGGCCGTGATAGGTGATCGGCTGGCCCGCGCACGCGGCGGGGGTGGCCGGGCAGGCGCGGCCGTTGCACAGCACCGTCTCGCGGTCCCGGACGTCCCAGTGCATGCTCATGATCTGGCAGTACGCGGGCACGCCGTCCCGGAAGAGCTGGCCGTTCCGGTGGTCGGCGTTCGGCGCGTCGCAGGTGCCCATGTCCCCCGCGACGGACGGCACGGTGAGCATGTCCGGGTTGGCCGTGCCGGCGCCGCAGTCGTCCGCGCCGCACCGCGCCGCGGGGAACTCCGCGCCGTTGGACTGCGGGATGCCGGCCGCGCGGAGGTACGAGGTGGCGATGTTCTCGTTGCCGTCCGAGAACACCGCGATCGTCGGCGCGGCGACCATCTCCTTGGCCACCGGCGCCGTGAACGCCGCCGTCGCCTCGTGCACGCTCACCACCTGGAACACCGTCCGGCGCGCCCACGGGTTCGCGTCCCACCGATCCCGGTCGTTCCACGCCTCGACGATCGCCAGGGCCGCCTCGCGGTCCGCCGCCGCGATCACGAACGGCCCGCCCCGGTAGCCGTGCGACGCGATCGCCGTGCCGGGTCCCGCCCCGCCGTCGCCATCCCAGAGCACCCGCGCCGCGGCGAAGAAGTCGGGCGACGCGGTCGGGTACGGGCACTTGACCCCGGAGCCCTCCTCCGCGCAGTCCCAGTCGCACTCGTCCCCCGGCGTGTCGCACGGCGCGGCGTGCCAGGTCTTCGTCGGCTCGATGGCCCAGTACACCCGCACGCCCTGCCGCAGCAGCTGGAACACCAGGCCGTACGCCTGCAGCAGTCCGTGGTCCTGGTAGGCCAGGTCCATCGGGATGATCAGGCTCCCCGCATCGAACGAGCGCGGCTCCGCGGCGCCGGGTCGCGGCGCGGCAACCAGCAGCGCCAGCGCGATTCCGATCCATCCGTTCTTCATGATCCACCTCCACGGCCCGTGGCCGCCCGCTCCGGTCGTCCGGTCCGTCTCGCACGTTCAGGCTGCGCCACGTTTCGTCGAGAGTCAAGGCGCGCGGGCGGCGGTGCGACGTTTGGCCGGCGCGGTCCGCCGTGGTAGGAATCGTCGGCCGGGGCGCGAGCGGCCCCGCCGCGAGGACCGATGACCCGTTCGCGATTCGCTCCGTGGATGAGACCGTTCGGCGAGGACCCGACGCCGTGGCTTCTGGAGGCCGGGGCGCCGTGGGTGCGGCTGGGCGTGCTGCGCGACCTGCTCGATGCGCCGCCCGACGACCCTGCCGTGGGGGCGGCGCGCGAGGCGTTGGCGGCGCATCCGCTGGTGGCCGAGTGCCGTGCGGCGCTGGCGGGCTGGCCCGAGCCGCCCCTGCGGCGGCACGACGACGCGAAGCACCCGTTGCACCGGCTCAAGCTGCTCGTCGATCTGGGCCTGGATCGCGACCTGTTGCCCGACGCCCCGCGCCTGGTCGGCCGGATCCTCTCGCTGGCCGGCGCCGACGGACAGCTCCGCTCCGTCGTCTGCGACCCGGAAACGCAGGAACCCCAGCGCCTCGCCTTCCCGTGCGACACGCCGATCCTGCTCGGCGCCGTCCTGGCCCTCGGCGACCCGGCCGACCCGCGCGCCGCCGCCGCCCTCGAGGCGCTCGAGGTGCGTCGCGAGCGGGACGGCGGCTGGTTCTGCCACGGCGACTGGCTCGGGCTCGAGACGGACTGGCGGCAACGGCCCGAGTCGTGCCCGATCGCCACGCTGTATTCCCTGTGGGCCCTGGCGCGCCTGCCGCCCGGCGACCCGCGGCGGACGGACCGGGGCGCCGAACTGCTCCTGTCGCATTTCGAGGCGTACGACCGGCGGGAAGGCCGGCCGATCTGCCACTTCCAGGCCGGCAAGCGCTTCCGGCGGCTCAAGTTCCCGTTCGTCTGGTACGACGTGCTCCACGTGCTCGACGTGCTGACCCGCTTCGAGGGGTTGCGCGGGGACCGGCGGCTGCGGGCGATGGTCGACGCCGCGCTGCCGGAGGCGCCGCGCGGCGGACGGGTCCGGGCCGGGTCGGTGTTCACGGCGTACAAGGCGTACGACTTCGGGCAGAAACGCGAGCCGTCGCCGACAATCACCTTCTTGCTGGCGCGCGCGCTGCGCCGGCTCGACTCGTGAGGACGGCGACGCCGAGAGAGGGGCGAAGATGAGGGAACGGGCGGACGACGGGCGGGGTTGCGCGGGAGGCGCCGTCGGGCTCGGACGGCGCCGATTCCTGCGGTGGGCCGGCGGCGGCGCGCTGGCGGCCGGGGCGGGCGTGCTGGGGCTG
>JAAZOP010000332.1 GCA_012797735.1 Myxococcales bacterium | reverse complement strand
GCACGCCGACCGCGATCTCCCCGACCTCGGGCAGCCGCCCTCCGAGCGGTTCGACCTCCAGTCCCGTGCCGGGCGGCACGAACGGCCACATCGACCGGCCGTAGGACCGCATCACCATCCGCGGCTTCCCGGGTTCCACCGGCGTCCGGGCGTCCACGGGCGAACCCTACCCGTCTCCGGGACCTCGGGCAAACCCCTGCCGGCCGGGCGAATATCCGATAGCCAAGTTCGGGCGAGCGGTGCTAGCCTGCCGCCGTGACGCTCGAGCGACTCCAGAAGTTGATTGCGCGGGCCGGCGTGGCGTCGCGCCGGCATGCCGAGGAGCTGATCGTCGGCGGGCGGGTGCGGGTGAACGGCAGGGTCGTGGACGCGCTCGGGGCCCAGGCCGACCCGGACCGGGACCGGATCGCGGTCGACGGCCGGCGGCTTCGTTTTCCGCCGCCGGTGACGTACGTCCTGTACAAGCCGCGCGGCGTGATGACCACGCTTTCCGATCCCGAGGGCCGCCGCACGGTCCTCGACTTCATGCGCGCCGTCGAGACCCGCGTCTTCCCCGTCGGACGCCTCGACTACAACACGTCCGGCGCCCTGCTGCTCACGTCCGACGGCGAGCTGGCCCACGGGCTGTTGCACCCCCGGCGCCACGTCCCGCGCGTGTACCGCGTCAAGGTCAAGGGCCCGGTGTCCGACGAGGTGTTGCGCCGCTGGACCGAGGGGGTCGAGATCGATGGGCGGCTCACCAGGCCCGCCCGCGTGTCGAAGCTCGGCGAGAACGCCGACAACACGTGGCTGTCGCTGACTCTGTACGAGGGGCGCAACCGGCAGGTGCACCGGATGTGCGAGGCGGTCGGCCTGCGACTGATGCGCCTGACGCGCTTCGCCTTCGCGGGCATCACGATCGAGGGGATGCGTCCGGGCGACTACCGGCAGCTCGACCGCGGGGAGATCGCCATGCTCCGCGGCTTCATCGGGCAGCCCGACCCGCGCACCCGCCTGCAACCGCCGCCCCCCGGGGTCGAGGAGCCGGTCCCCGAGGAGCTGCGCGGCGAGGAGGACGACGGCACCTGGTCGGCATGGCAGGAAGGCGCGATCTGGGAGCTGTTCGACGACGGCGAGCCTCCCGTCGTCCCGGAGACCCCCGTGGCCGACGGCGTCGTCCGCCGCGCCACGACCGATGCTTCCGCCGGCGAGCCCCTCCTGCCCCCGCCCGAGGAGCAGCGCGAGCGCCCGCGCTGGAGCGGTCGCCTGCCGGGGTCGTTCGACGACGACGAGGACGAGCAGGTCGAGTTCTTCAGCTTCGTCCCCGAAGACGAGGCGCGCGAGTCGGGCGAGGTGCCGCCGCCGGCCGAGCCGTCCACGGCCCGCCCTCAGCCCGCCCGTGCGGCGGACCGGCAACCCGCCCGCACGTTCCCTCGCGGCGGCCCCGACCGCCCGTTCCGCCGCCGCGACCGGACCCCGCCGTACTCCGACCGCCTGCCGCGAGACGGAGATCGCCCGTACCGTGACGGTCCGCCGCGGGATCGGGATCGACCGCCGCGAGGCGGAGATCGCCCGTACCGTGACGGTCCCCCGCGGGATCGGGATCGTCCGCCGCGAGACGGAGATCGTCCGTACCGTGACCGCCCGCCGCGAGGCGGAGATCGTCCGTACCGTGACCGTCCGCCGCGGGATCGGGATCGCCCGCCGCGAGGTGGAGATCGCCCGTACCGTGACCGTCCGCCGCGCGATCGGGATCGCCCGCCGCGAGGCGGGGATCGTCCGTACCGTGACCGTCCGCCGCGCGATCGGGATCGCCCGCCGCGCCGGGACAGGGGCGGCTGGCGGCCCGACCGCGGGCGTCCGGGTGGAGGTCGTCCGCGAGGTGGTCCTCCGGGCGGTCGTCCCGGTCAGGGT
>JAAZOP010000331.1 GCA_012797735.1 Myxococcales bacterium | reverse complement strand
CGACGGGTGCACCTGGGAGTGTCGGGCGGGGTCGGGGGACCCGGTCGGTCCGCCGGACCCTGGCGCGCTCGGCTACCGGGCGGAGCCGGCGCAGCGTCTCGGGGCCATGGAAGCCCCACCGCTCGGCGGTTCGCCCGAGGTTCTCACGCTGGTCGGGTTGGGGGAGATGCTGGCGGCCGCATGGAACCGGCATCCGGTATCGGCAGACGAGCAGGCGACCATTTCCGGGCGGTTTCTCATGGCGGACGGCGCGTCGGCGCGCGAGGACGTCGTTTTCCGGCTCGGCACGGGACGGACGGCGTGGTTCCTCACCGGGGCCGCAGCGGAGGACTCCCTGTTGCTCGCCTGGCGAATGGACGGCGCGGGCATCTGGAGGGCGAGGTTGACGCAGGCGGGCGGCCTGGTGGAGCCTCCGTTCCCGCTGATCGGCGCGGCGAACGCCGGCATGCCGGCTCTGGCCGCAGGTCCGGACCGGTACTACCTGGCCTGGTACGAGGGCGACGACACGAGGTACTGCGTGCACGACGGCTCCGGGCCGAGCGCCGTGAAGATCCGCCGGCTCGGAGCGGACGGCTCCACCGACGGGACAGCGCCCTCCGTCGCACTGGAGGAGGAGTTGGGTGCGTGGACGCTGCCGGACGTGGCGGTAGGCGCGGACCGGTCGGTCGGGGTGTTGTGGTGGCGGGCCGCGACGGAGGCGGGCGGAAGCTGCATGCTGCGCTTCGGCGCCGGCGACGAGACGCTGGCCACGGTGAGGGACGGCGGGACCATCGGGCCGGGGCACGGGGGACGCCTGGTCGATGCGGAAGGCGGCTACCGGGTGGTCTGGCAGCGGGTGGACGTCGAGAGCGAATTGCATCTCGGCGTTGCCGCCTTCGACCGTGACGGTGCGTTGCTGCGGGCGCCGGTGGTCACGGTGCTGGCGGCGACGTCGCTCGCGGGCGACGTGGAGGTCGCGGCGGGGGACGGGGGGTTGACGCTGGTGGCGAGCCTGTACGAGGCGTCGTCGGGGTTGCGGCTGCGGTTTGCGCGGACGGACCTGTTCGGCCGGATGGTGGGCGCGTTCGAGGAGGTCGACCCGACCTGCACGGCGGCGGCGGGGTGCGTGCCCGGCGCGTTCAACGTGGCGCGGGTGCCGGGCGGGTTCGTGGTGTTGTACTTCGTCGAGATCGATTCGGGCGGGCCGGAGCCTGCGGTCGAGCTGCGCATGGTGCGGCTGGTCCCGGTTTCCTGAGCGGGGGAGCCGGAGGGCGGCGCGGGATGCGAACGGACGACGAATCGGGAGGGCCGGCGGGGTTGCGGGCGCCGGACGTGCCGGGCGAGGGGCCGTGGCTCGGGGGGTGCGACACGGCGGCCGCCGACTTCCGCCGGGCGTTCGATGCGCTCCCGGCGGCGTGCCAGATCGTCGCGCGGGACCGGCGGTTCCTGTATGCGAACCAGGCGGCGGCGCTCCAGGGACGGCGCACGCGGGACGAGATGCTGGGTCGAACGATGGGGGCGGTCTATCCGGGGATCGAGCTGTCGGAGATGTACGGGGCGATCTGCCGGTGTCTGGACGAGGGGACGGCGGCGCGGCTGGAGACGGAGTATCCGATCCCCTACGGGGCGACGGGGTGGATCGACGTCCACGTCCAGCCGATTCCGGAAGGGGCGTTGGTGCTGGCGACGGACATCACGCCGCGCAAGCAGGTCGAGCAGGGGTTGCGGCGGCTGGTGCACTTCGACCTGCTGACGGGACTGCCGAACCGGTCGCACATGGAGGAGTGTTTCGGGCGGCTGGCGACGCACGGGCGCACCGGGAACGGCGGACTGGCGTTGCTGGTGCTGGGGGTGCGGCGGTTGCGGGACGTGAACTTCGCGCTCGGGCGCCGCCACGGCGACGCACTGCTGCGGGCGGCGGCGGGACGGCTGCGGAGCGCGGTGGCGGAGTCGGCGGAGATCGCGCGGCTGGACGGAGATCACTTCGGGGTGTTGCTGGCGGGGGCGGGCAGTCGGGCGGTGGCGGAGCGCGCGGCGGCGGCGTTGCGGGAGGCAGTCAGCGGACCGGAGCGGATCGAAGGGGTGACGGTGGATCTGGCGGCGCGGGTGGGGATCGCGTTGTCTCCCGAGCACGGGACCGACTTCCCGTCGCTGCTGCGCAACGCCGAGGTGGCGCTGCACTTGGCGCACCAGAGCGACTCCGGGCAGGCGGTCTACGCGCCGTCCGCGGACGGTTTCACCCCGCGACGGCTGGCGCTGATGGCCGACCTGCTGCCGGCGATCGAGCAGCAGCAGTTCGTGCTGCACTTCCAGCCGATCATCGAGCTGGACACGGGGACGGTGGTGGAGTTCGAGGCGTTGATCCGGTGGAAGCATCCGGTGCACGGGGTGATCCCGCCGGACGAGTTCATCTCGCTGGCCGAGCACACCGGAGCGATCCGGCCGCTCACGCTGTGGGTCGCCCGGACGGCGCTGGAGGCCTGTCGCGAATTGCACCGGACCGGGTTGTCCTTGACGGTGGCGGTGAACATCTCGGCGCGCAACCTGGGGGACGATGCGTTCGTGGACCAGATCGAGCGGCTGCTCGCGGAGACCGGCGCACGGCCCGGCTGGCTGGACCTCGAACTGACGGAGAGCATGTTGATGCAGGACCCGGACCGCGCCCGCGAGGCGCTCGAACGCCTCGGCAAGCTGGGCCTGCGCCTGTCGATCGACGATTTCGGCACGGGCTACTCGTCGCTGGGCTATCTGCGCAAGCTCCCGGTGCACGCGTTGAAGATCGATCGGTCGTTCATGGGGGCGGGCGGGCCGACTCCAGGCCGGCGCGACAGCGTAATCATCCGCGCGGTCGTGGACGTGGGGCACGCGATGGGGTTGCACGTGGTGGCGGAGGGGGTCGAGACCGAGGACGGGATCGACGCGCTCAAGAAGCTGGGCTGCGATCGCGCGCAGGGGTACTACATCGCACGGCCGATGCCGGTCGAGGACGCGCGGCGCTGGCTGCGCGAGTCGCCGTGGGGATTGCGATCGATCCGGCCCTCGGCGTAGGCCAACTCTACGAGGCGAAGCTCACCGGTCGCAACCGCACCTGCGCCGGCCCGTTGCCCGCAGAGGGCGACGCCGGCGGCGGGGGAGCGGCGCGCATCACCGAAGTGTAGCTTGACCCCGCCCCCCGGCGGCGAGCAACCTGAGGCTCGTGCGAGAAGATGCGGCGAGCGGGCGCTGGTGGTTCGGGGACCGGGCGGGGACGTGCGAGGGTCTCGGGCGCCCGGACGGCGGGGTGGCCGATTCGACGGCCGGGGAATCTGACGGGGGCGACGCGGCGGCCGGATCTCGGGACGTTCCGCCGCGGACGGCGATTTTCGAGTGGCTCGGGTTCGGCGTCTGTCTCGCCGCGTTCCTGGGCCTGGCGGCCTGGTACTTCGTGACGGTCGGCACGAGCGTCGTGGACGACGCGTTCATCTTCCTCCGCTACGCCGACCGACTCGTACACGGGGAGGGGTTGACCTACACCGACGGGCCGCCGGTCGAGGGGTACACGTCGCTGCTCTGGACGCTGGTGCTGGCGGCGGGGCACCTGTTGCCCTGGGAACCGTTGCAGTTCGCCCGGGTGGCCGGCGTGGCGTGCGGGGTGGCAACGCTGGTGGCGGTGTGGCGGACGGCGCGCCGGCTGGCCCCGGGCCCGGCGTCCCTCGTCGCGGTGGCCCTGGTCGCGGTCAACCGATCGATGGCCTTGTGGTCGGTCGAGGCGATGGACACGAGCCTGTTCACGGCTGTCCTGGCCTTCGCGCTGTGGGCCTGGGTGCGTCACGGCACGCGGCCGGTGCGGGGGGTGCCGCTGACCGGGCTGGCGTTCGGCGTGCTGATGTGGGCGCGCCCGGAGGGGGTGCTGTTCGCCGGACTGGCCGGGCTGATCGCCGGGTGGGCCGCCTGGAGGAGCGGGACGCTGCGGGCGTTCGGCGTGCACGCGGCGTGCGCCGCGCTGTGGTTGGCCGCCCAGGTGGCGTTCCGCTGGTTCGAGTACGGCGAGCTGCTGCCGAACACGTTCTTCGCGAAGGTGCAGGGGGTGCAGTTCAGCCGGGGACTGGAATACCTGCTGGGCTGGGCGCGGGAGGGCGCGGTCGTCCTGCCGGCGGGGTTGGCGGTGGCGGGGGCGATCGAGGCGTTCCAGACCGGGCGCCGGCGGCCCGAGGTCTCGTGGCTGTCGGCGTCGGTGGCGTCCTACCTGACCTACGTGGCGCTGGTGGGCGGGGACTTCTTCGAGTTCCGACTGCTGGTGCCGATCCTGCCGCTGGCCGCGCCGCTGGCGGCGACCGGCGTGGCGGCGGTGGCGCGGCGGGCGCACGGGTCGAGCTCCCGGGCGACGGTCGGGGTGCTGCTGGCAGCAGCGGTGCTGGGCGGGTCGGTGTGGGGGATCGCGGCGCCGCCGGCGAACGCCGCGGGCCGGATCCGGCCGGACGACCCGGGGGAGCTGGCCGAGTTCGGCTGGTTCGAGCGGACGGCGCGGTGGTTGGCGTGCCACATCGACCCGCGGGAGACGCTGGCGGTCCGCCCGGCGGGGGTGATCCCGTACCTCACCGGTGCGCGCGCGCTGGACATGCTGGGGCTCAACGACCGGGAGATCGCGCGCCGGGCGACGCGGTACGCCGGCGGGACGCTGGGCCACCAGCGGATCGCCTCGGCGGAGTACGTGCGCGAGCGCGGCGCGAGCTACCTGGTGGGTCATCCGGTGCGGTCGCCCCGGCCGATCGAGGACCCGACGCTGGCGAGCGTCGAGGTCGCACCGGGCGAGTGGCTCGTGTTGCTGCCGTTGCGGCCGGGGACGGCTCTCGGGCCCGGGGTGCATCCGTTGACGGCCGGGACGCCGGTGTTGGAAGGGTGGCGACCGCGGACGAGCGGAGGCCGGTGCGTGCCGTACGGGGCCGGGGCGCGAGACGGACGCTCGGGAGCGCGTTGAGCCGATCGGCAGGGAGCCTCCGGCAAGGCGTGGGCGAGGAGGAGGCAGAAGAACGTACGGGAGCCGGGAACCGAGTGGAGGAGTGGCGGCGTCCTTCGGACGCTGGGGAACGGGTGCTGGGGGGGTTCGGGCGACGGCGGTCTGGGGGCGTTACGGGGTGACGCAGGTTCCGCCGGAGCAGATCTGGCCCTCCTCGCAGCAGGCCGAACCGCAGACGAGATCCTCGGGGCAGATCTCGGACAGGCAGCGCAGCTCGGCGGTGGAGCCGTTGTCGATCAGGGAGCCGGTGCCGCCGAGGGAGAAGGTCACCTGCGGGCAGTGTTCCTCGCTCAGTTCGGCCGGCGTGTAGTACCAGCCTTCGTTGCCGGGGGTGGGTGCCCCGCAGGTGCCGCCGGAGGCGGTGCGGTTGGCCTGTCGGATCAGGCACAGCCGGCGCTCGCTTCCGTCGGAGTAGGTGATGGTGCCGAGGTTCCGCTTGAGCGGCTCGCAGGTGGTGGGGTCGCCGGGGCTGACGGTGCAGGGAGGCAGGTTGTGGACGTCGTCGACCGTGGCCTCTGGGCAGTAGGTGCAGGACGGATCGAACGGGCAGTCGCGGGCGTCGCTGAGGGTCTCGATGACCTTGCAGTCGGCATCGCAGGTGGCGGGATCGAAGGTCAGGGCGCGGGGGAAGCACGTGGAGGGGAGGCGTTCGACCAGCCTGTCGGTGATCCCCTTGATCGCGTCGCGCCAGTCGGTCTTGCAGATCGAGTCCACGTAGGCGGCGGCGCCGAAGGCCTGGGCGACCTGGACGAACCGGCGGGCCGGGAAGGCGACGCCCATCTCGGTATTGCACGCGGGGAGGAGCTGCGACGGGGTGACGGGGTCGACGGTCTCGACCATGGCCGGCACGGTCAGGCATCCGGTGAGCCGGTTGCCGGGGCCGATGCACTGGGGGGCGTCGGGCGGGACGCCGACGATCATGCCGATCACGATCTGGTCCTGTGCCTCGGCCGGACGCAGGGAGCGGAAGGCGGTGACGTAGTCCTCCCAGGGCTCGACGAACTCGGGGTGGGCGAAGCAGCGGATGTTGAGGTGCCCGAGGTCGGTGCGGCTGTTGTCGAACATCTCGGGGTGATCCGGGCGGACCGAGCAGTCCTCCTCGTCCGTGACGAAGATCAGGGCGAGGAGCGAGTCGGGGCGGAGGAAGCCCATGTTGCAACCGCCGGCCAGGGTGTTGGTGGTGGTGGCCTGCTTCATCGCCTTGAGCTGCTGTTCGAAACCGCAGCCGCGGGTGCCGAGCGTGGCGATGCAGGTGAAGTCCGCGGCCATCTGGTCCGGCGTGTACGTCCCGGCGTTGCCCTCGTTGCGCGAGAGGAACGTCGGGTAGGACGAGGCGCAGCCGGAAACCGTGGATGTGCTGTGGAAGCAGCCGTTGTCGCCGTCGACGGGATCGGAGCAGGTGGAAACGGTCTGTCCCATCGTGCCCATGTCGGAGCTGATGACGCCGATGTTGAGGTCCTCGACCGGCGGATGCACGGGGCGGCCGGTCCCGGGATCGATCGCCGGGTTGACGAGTTCCGCGATCAGCTCGGGGAACCGGTCGGTCAGCGCCCTCTGTTCCAGCGCCATGGAGCCGGAGTTGTCCACCAGGACGACGATATCGACCTTGACCACGCCGACCTGTTCGACGCGGATCGTGACGCCGGTGGTGGTGCCCGGCCGGATGTCGGTCAGGTCGCGGTCGAAGCAACCGAACGCGACGACCAGCGCGGCCAGGACGACTCCCGTGAGCCAACGTGAAGCTTTCATCGCGCCACTCCTCTCCCTTGCGGCGACCGCGCCCCCGCCCGGACGCGCGGCGCCGCGTGATTCCGACCCGGTGACTATACCCGTCGCGCCCCCTGCGGGCAAGGGGCGGATGCGGCCACGCCGCCGGGAGCGGGTCGCACAGTGGGGGAAGCTTGCAAAGGTCGGGCCGCGGGAAAGCGGAGCGGGGGAACGGGGGCGGGGAACGGAAGGAGAGGGGCGGGGAAAGGGGAGCAGGGAATGATCCCGGGAGGTTGGGAGCGAGCAGGGAGCCAGGAGCCGGGGACGGGGCGGGAGGATGAGGACGGGGCGGGAAGCGGGAAGGCGACAACGGAGTTGTCGATCGACTACTTCTCTTCGAACTCGGCGTCGATCACGTCGCCCTTGTCGGACTTGCCGGTGCGGCCGCCGCCGTTTCCGCCGCCGGGGCTGCCGTCGCCGGGGGTAGAGCCCTTGGATTCGGCGCCGGCGACGGAGCGGTACATCTGCTCGGCGATCTTGTGGGTGGCCTTGGTGAGTTCGTCCATGCGGCGCTTGATGTCGTCGGCGTTGCCGCCCTCGATCGCCTTGCGGCACGCGGCGATCGCCTCGCGGACCTTGGAGATCTCGCTGGAATCGAGCTTGTCGCGGTTGTCGTCGAGGACCTTCTCGGTCTGGTAGCAGAGGCTGTCGGCCTTGTTCCGGAGTTCGACTTCCTCGCGGCGCTTCTTGTCCTCGGCCTCGTGCTCGCTCGCCTCGCGGACCATGCGCTTGATCTCGGCCTCGTCGAGTCCCGAGGAAGCGGTGATGCGGATCTTCTGGTCCTTGCCGGTGGCCATGTCCTTCGCGGTGACGTTGAGGATGCCGTTGGCGTCGATGTCGAAGGTGACTTCGATCTTCGGGACGCCGCGGGGCGCGGGCATGATCCCTTCGAGGTGGAAGCGGCCGAGGGTGCGGTTGTCGCGGGCCATCGGGCGTTCGCCCTGGAGGACGTGGATCTCGACGGACGTCTGGCTGTCGGAGGCGGTGGAGTAGATCTCGGTCTTGCGAGTGGGGATGGTGGTGTTGCGCGGGACCATGACGGTCATGACACCGCCGAGCGTCTCGACGCCGAGGGAGAGCGGAGTGACGTCGAGGAGGAGGAGATCCTTGACCTCGCCGGACAGGACGCCCGCCTGGACGGCGGCGCCGAGCGCGACGACCTCGTCGGGGTTGACGCCGCGGTGCGGCTCCTTGCCGAAGTGCTTGCGGACCTTCTCGACGACCATCGGGATACGGGTCGAACCGCCGACAAGGACCACCTCGTGGATGTCGGACGGGCGCTTGTTGGCGTCGCCGAGGGCCTTCTCGACGGGACCGAAGGTCCGATCGATCAGGTCCTCCATCATCTGTTCGAGCTTGGCGCGGGTGAGGCGGATGTCCATGTGCTTGGGACCGGAGGCGTCGGCGGTCAGGAACGGGAGGTTGATCCGCGTCTCGAGGACCTCGGAGAGCTCGATCTTCGCCCGTTCGGCCGCCTCCTTGAGGCGCTGGAGGACCATCTTGTCCTTGCCGACATCGATCCCCTGCTCGCGCTTGAACTCGGCGATGAGGTAATCGATGATCCGCTGATCGATGTCGTCGCCGCCGAGGTGGGTGTCGCCGGCGGTGGAGATGACCTGCACGACGTTGTCGCCGACTTCCAGGATCGAGATGTCGAAGGTGCCGCCGCCGAAGTCGTACACCGCGATCACCTCGTCCTTCTTCTTGTCGAGGCCGTAGGCGAGGGCGGAGGCGGTGGGCTCGTTGACGATGCGCTTGACCTCGAGCCCCGCGATGCGGCCGGCGTCCTTGGTGGCCTGCCGCTGCGAGTCGTTGAAGTAGGCCGGGACGGTGATCACCGCCTCGGTGACCTTCTCGCCAAGGTAGTTCTCGGCGGCGCGCTTCAGCTTCTGGAGAATCTTCGCCGAGATCTCGGGCGGGGACATCCGCTTGCCGCGGATCTCGACGTGCGCATCGCCGTTGTCGGCCTTGACGACCTTGTACGGCACCATCCGGATTTCCTCAGCGACCTCGCCGTAGCGCCGGCCCATGAAGCGCTTGATCGAATAGACCGTGTTCTCCGGGTTGGTGATCGCCTGGCGCCGGGCGATCTGCCCGACGAGCACCTCGCCGCGGTCGTCCCAGGCGACGACCGACGGAGTGAGCCGAGACCCTTCCTCGTTGGCGATGACCTTCGGCTCCTTCCCCTCCATCACCGCCACCACGCTGTTGGTGGTACCCAGGTCGATTCCGATGATCTTGCCCAAGACGCAACCTCCCGTCGTTCCTTCTGTTTCCCCGAGGGGATCCGGCGACGCCGGCAACGTAATCATTCGATTTCGGCCGTCAACGGGGCGGGGGAAAGGGGACCGGAGCGCGGCGGCGGATCGGTGCCGCTCCGAACTGTTACCCGTGGGTCTCGGAGGCGAGCGCCGGACTCGTGGCTTCGGGGTCGGCGACGTGGAAGAGCACGACCGGCCCTGGGATGGAGAGCGCGCCGGGGGAAACCCGCGGGCGGAGGTGACGGCGAGTGCAAGTTCTCCTCGTTCGTCTGGTTTCCCTGCGCCTTCTCGAGCGGAAGCCTGCGGGCGGAGGTGAAGACGCAGGGCAGGGCGAGCCGCGGGCAGGTGCGAGTGCCCTTGACAACGGTCCCAAACAAGCGTTTGATTGGCGGACTCCAACGGGGGGGCCGGGAGGTGCTGGCCGTGTCGAGAACCGATTCGTTGGCCCGTCGCGGGATTCGCGTTGCGCGCGCGGTGGTGTTGGTCGCAGCCGGAGTCGGGGTGTCGGCGCAGTGCAAGAAGTCGGTCTCGGAGGGGGAGGATGCCACGCAGGCGGTGCCGGTGACGGTGCAGGTGGTCGGGCGGGGGACGGTGCGGGAAGTGGCGCGGTACACGGGCGAGGTGCGTCCGTCGGCCTCGGTGAACGTGCTGCCGCGGATGGCGGAGAAGATCCTGGAGCTCAACTTCGAGGTCGGGGACGCGGTCACGCAGGACGAGACGGTGATGGCGCGGCTGGCGACGGCGGTGGTCGACACCGGAGTGCGGCAGGCGCGGTCGGGGGCGGAGGCGTTGACGGCGCAGATCAACGGGTTGAAGACCCAGCGCGAACGGATCCGGCGGCTGGTGGCGGACGGCGTCGTCTCCGCCTCGCAGCTCGACCCGCTGGACACGCAGATCAGCGCGCTCGAGGCGCAGCGGCGGCAGGTGTTGGCCGGCGTGGACCAGGCGAACCTGCGGGTGGACGACACGATCGTCCGGGCGCCGATGACGGGGTTCGTGTCGCAGCGGTATGCGGAGGTGGGGGACACGGCGTCGCCGGCAGCGCCGCTGGCGACGATCGTGCGGCTGGACCCGGCGTACGTGTGGATCGACGTGCCGGAGCACGAGCTGGAGATGGTGCGGCGGCAGGAGACGGTGGCGGTGCGGGTGGCGGCGGCGCCGGACCGCGTGTTCGCGGGTGTGCTGGACCTGGTGAGCCCGATCGTCGACCGCGAGTCGCGGTCGGTGCGCATCCGGTATCGGGTCTCGAATCCGGACCTGGTGCTGCGGGACGGGATGCTGGCGACAGTGGAGGTGGAGTTGCGGCGGCGGGAGAACGTGCTGGTGGCGCCGACCGAGGCGTTGATCCTGGACCCGACGCAGCGGGGGGCGGAGGTGTCGTACGCGGCGTGGGTGGTGCGGGACGGCAAGGCCGAACGGGTGCCGGTGCGGCGGGGGTTGATCGAGGGGGCACGGGCGGAAGTGGTGGAGGGGCTGGCGGAGGGGGACCGGCTGGTGGTCGAGGGGTTCCACATGTTGGACCCGGGGGCGGCGGTCGAGGTGGTGCGGGAGGAGCGGGGTGAGGCGGCGGCCGGAGGCGCCGCCGACGCGGGCGCGGAGAAGGGAGAGGACGGCGGAGGAGACGCAACGCCTGGCGACGACGGGCACGGGGACGGGGATGGGGGCGGGAGCGGAGCGGCGTCATGAGCGTCCCGTCCTGGACCGTCCGGCACGGCATCACGACGCTGATGGCGTATCTGATCGCCATCGGCTTCGGGCTGTTCTCGCTCTCGCGCCTGGGCCTCGACATGTATCCGGACGTCACGTTTCCGCTGGCGGGGATCGTGACGACGTACCAGGGGACGAACCCGGAAGACATGGAGGAGCTGGTCTCGCGGCGCCTGGAGGAGGCGGCCGCTTCGGTGGAGGGGGTGACGCAGGTCACCTCGACGTCGAAGCAGGGCATCTCGGTGGTGTACGTCGAGTTCGAGTGGGGGTACGACATCAACCAGGGGGAGATCGACCTGCGCAAAGCGATCGATTTCGTGCGGGACTACCTGCCGTCGGACGCGTCGAGTCCGATGACGTTCGCGTTCAACCCTTCGATGCAGCCGATCATGTTCCTGTTCCTCTCGGGGAACTACGACCAGAAGCAGCTCCGGGACATCGCGGTGCACGACCTGGAGCCGCGTCTGGAACGCCTGCCGGGGGTGGCGGCGGTCGACACCTACGGCGGCCTGCAGCGGGAGATCCGGGTGGAGGTGTTGCCGCAGCGGCTGCAGGCGTACCGGGTCTCGGTGCAGACGATCCTGTCGACGTTGCGGGCGGAAAACCTGCAGATCCCGGCCGGGTCGCTGGAGCAGGGGGGGCAGGAGTTCTCGATCGTCAGCGAGGGTCGCTTCCAGAACGTGGAGGAGATCCGGAACTTGGTGGTGGGGTACAAGCAGGCGGGGATGGCGGAGACGGCGCTGGGGCAGCGGGTGCCGACGGCGCAGGCGCGGCTGGTGCCGATCCGGTTGCGGGACGTGGCGAACGTGCTGGACACGTTCCACGAGGCGACGCGGGTCGTGCGGGCGAACGGCGAATCCTCGGTGTTCGTCTCGGTGCGCAAGCAGTCCGGGGCGAACACGGCGCTGGCGGCCGAGGCGGTGCGCAAGGAGCTGCCGAAGATCCAGGCGCTGTTGCCGACGGTGAACCTCCGGGTGTTCTTCGACCAGTCGGACTTCATCCGGCTGTCGTTGGGCAACCTGTCCAACACGGCGCTGCAGGCGTTGCTGTTCTCCTTCCTCGTGCTGCTGGTGTTCCTCGCCTCGGTGCGCGGCGCCCTGGTGGTGGCGATCTCGATTCCGGTCTCGGTGGTCGTCACCTTCGCGGCGATGGACCAGCTCGGCCTGACGCTCAACCTGCTGTCGATGGCGGGTCTGGCGCTGGCGATCGGGATGCTGGTCGACAACTCGATCGTGGTGCTGGAGAACATCGTCCGGCTGGTGGAGTGCGGCTACGAGCCGAAGGAGGCGGCGGCGAAGGGGGCGACCGAGGTGGGCATGGCGGTCACCGCCTCGACGCTGACGACGGTCGCGGTCTTCGCGCCGATCCCGTTCGTTCCGGGCATCGCGGGCATCCTGTTCCGGGACATGGCGTTGACGATCGTGGTGTCGTTGACGGCATCGCTGGTCGTGGCGTTGACGCTGGTGCCGTTGCTCGCGTCGTGGATGTTGTCCCGCGAGAAGGGCCGGGGGATGCCGTGGTACCGCCGGTGGGTGCTGGGGGCGATCAACGGGGTGCGGGACGGCTACGTCTGGGCGTTGCGCGGGGTGCTCCGGTTCCGCAAGACGACGCTGCTCGTCGTGGTGGTGATCCTGGCGGTCGTGTTGCGTTTCGCCTTCCAGGGACTGGGGTTCGACTTCTTCCCGAAGACCGACCAGGGGTTCTCGGGGTTCCAGGTCAAGGCTCCGGTCGGGACCAGCCTGGCGGAGACCGACCGGAGGTTCCAGCAGATCGAGGAAATCATCCGGGCGGAGGTGCCGGAGGTCGAACTGATCTCCAGCGACATCGGCACGGGGGAGGGGTTCGTCGCGCTGTTCAGCGAGGGCTCGCACGCCGGTCTGCTGCGGCTGAAGTACAAGCCGCTGGCGGAGCGTGCGCGGTACCAGAAGGAGATCGAGGTCGACGTGTTGCAGCGGGTGCGCCGGGTGCCGGGCGTGGAGATGACGACGTTCGGCGGTCCGTTCGGCGGGGGCAAGGACATCGAGATCGAACTGTACCTCGACGACCTGCAGCTCGCCCGCCGCATCGGCCTCGACCTGAAGAAGAAGGTCCAGCAGATCCCGGGCACGGCGGACGTGACGTTCAGCCTGGACGAGGGGCGGCCCGAGTACCGGGTGAAGCTGAAGCGCGACCGCATGGCGGCGCTCGGCGTGATGTCGATGGCGATCACGAACACGGTGCAGGCCTTCTTCCAGGGCGTGGTTGCCTCGATCTATCGGGAGGGGGGCGACGACTACAACATCCTGGTCCGGGCGCCGCGGGACTACCGGCTCGACGTGCGCGACCTGTTGCGGCTGCCGGTGGCGACGATGCAGGGGAAGCAGGTGTTGTTGTCCGAGGTGGCCGACGTGGTCCCGGCGATCGGACCGCTGGCGGTGACCCGGAAGAACCAGCAGCGCGTGGTGACGATCGGCGCGTCCGTTCCGGGCGAGAACCTGGGCGACGTGTCGGCGGCGGTGGAGAAGCTGCTGAAGAACTACCCGTTCCCGCCGGATGCGCGGACGTACATCGGCGGCACCGCGGAGGACCTGCGCGACACGCAGCGCTACATGGGCATCGCACTGCTGGTGGCCCTGCTGCTCGTGTACATGGTGATGGCCTCCCAGTTCGAGTCGCTGCTCGAGCCGTTCATCATCTTCTTCACCATGCCGCTCGCGGTGATCGGCATCGCGGTGGTCCTGATCCTGACGCGGATGCCGATGTCGGTGCCAGCGATCATCGGGATCGTGATCCTGGTCGGCATCGTGGTGAACAACGGGATCGTGCTGGTCGACCGGGCGAACCAGTCGCACCGCGACGAGCGGAAGCCGTTGTTCGAGGCGGTGTTGGAGGCCGGGAAGCTGCGGTTCCGGCCGGTGCTGATGACGGCGCTGACGACGATCCTCGGCATGCTGCCGCTGGCCGCGGGCATCGGCGAGGGGGCCGAAACCTGGGCACCGATGGCCCGCATCATCATCGGCGGCCTCACCGCGGCGACGTTCCTGACGCTGTTCGTGGTGCCGATCGCGTACTACTTGATCGTCGGTTTCGTCGAGCGGTTCCGGGAGCACGGGATGCTGCGGCTGCTGCCGGCGTACCTGGGGTTCTGGGCCTTCGCGGTACTGGCGCTCGCCGGCGGGCTCGGCTGGTTCTCCACGACCGACCGGGCAGTACCGGAGTTGGCGGAGCGAATCCCGATGGTGGTGGGGACGGCCGTGGTGTTGGCGGCCGGCTTCGTCGTCGCGGCGGTCGGAATCTACCGGCGGCGGCGCTGGGGCTGGTGGACCGGGTTCGTCTCGTGGGCGGTGCTGTTCGCGGCCGGTGCGGGGCTCGCCGCCTGGCTGGCGGCGCAGGGGCTGGCGCCGGAATCGCGACCGATCGCGATCGGCGGCGTCGTCCTGGCGTTGCTGGCGCTCCCGGTCCTTCGTCCGTTGTACAAGCGGCGGGGCGAGTTCGGCTTCCGGGTGCGGCAGTCCACGCTGCCGCCGCCCGGGCCTCCGGGAGCGTGCACGGCGCAGGACGCCGGCGGGGGAACCGGGCCGGCGGACGGGGAGCGGGGAACCTAGCCGCCGCACTCCCCGGTGCGTCCGGCATCCCCTCCCGTTTTCCCGTTCCCTGTCCAGGGGTTCCGCCGCGCGGTTCCGGTCTTCCGCCGTTCGATCCTTTCCGCGACGCCCTACCCTACCCGGTTGCGGATTCCCGTTGTATGCTTCGGTCCTAAATGGTCGGCCCGGTTCGGACGTCATAGGTGGTGCAAGGCCGGCTCGGGCCGGCGGAGAGGAACGAAGATGAGACGAACGCTCTGGACGCTTTCTCTTCTCCTGGTGGCCGCGGGGCTGGCGGTGGGGACCGGCTGCACGGTCTATCGGAGCGACGTGGTCTACGCGCATCCCGAACCGGTGATCGTATCGGTGGCGCCGCCGCCGCCACGAGTCGAGGTGCGCGGCGTCGCCCCGGCGCCGAATTACGTCTGGATCGAGGGGTCGTGGAGCTGGCGCAACGACCAGTGGGTCTGGGTGGAAGGGCGCTGGGTTCCGCCGCGGGCCGGGTACACATGGGTGGCGCCGCGGGTGGAGCGGTACGGCGAGGCGTACCGGTACAATCCGGGCTACTGGCGACCCGAGTCGCCGACGGCGACGCCGGTGCGGGGGACGAGCCCGCCGCCGCCGACGGTGGTGACGGGGGTGCCGGTGACGTCGGCCCGGCCGGCGACCCCGGCGACACCGGCCACGCCGCCGGTCGTGCGGCCGACGGCTCCGGCGACCCCGG
>JAAZOP010000330.1 GCA_012797735.1 Myxococcales bacterium | reverse complement strand
TCGGCGCCTGCGGCGTGCCGTTCGCCGCGCACCGCGTCGCGGACGACCCGGAGGCGGCCGTCGCCGCCGCTCGCTCCCTCGGGTATCCGGTCGTCCTCAAGGGGGCCGGCGGCGCGCTCGCCCACAAGTCGGATCGCGGTCTCGTGCTGCTCGGCCTGCGCGACGAGGCGGCGGTGCGGGCCGGCGCCGAACGGCTGTTCGCCGAGGCGGGCGTGGAGCGGGTCGTCGTGGCCGCGCAGGTCGCCGGCCGCCGCGAGCTGCTGCTCGGCTGGGTGCGCGACCAGACGTTCGGCTCCGCCGGTCTCGTCGGTTTCGGCGGCGTGCTGACCGAAGCGGTGCGCGACGCCGCGTTCGTGCTGCTGCCCGTCTCGGTCCCGCGGCTCCGGGCGGCGCTGGAGCGGCTGCGCTGCCGCGCGATGTTCGGGTCGTTCCGCGGCGAGGCGCCGGCGGACCTCGCGGCGCTCGCCCGGACGCTCAACGGCCTGTGGGAGCTCGGAGAGGTCGCCCCCGCCCTGCTCGCCGCGGACCTCAACCCCGTCGTGCTCGGTCCCGACGGGCGCCCGACCGCGGTCGACGCGCTGCTCACGCTGCGGCCGGCCGCCGCCGGCGGGAGTTGAGCGGATGGGGCTGCGGGTCGACGCCCGCGACGTGCTCGACCCGAACGCGCGCACGCGCCGGGCGTTCGCGGGCCGGATCGTCGGCCGATTCGTCCGCGCCGGGCCGAACGCCTGGGACGACTACGTGTACGAGGCGGAGGACGGCGGCGCGATCGAGGTGCTGCCGGGCGTTCCGATCCAGGTCGAGAAGGTCGGGGTGGAGTTCCGGCTGCGGCGCGGCGGTCGCGTCGTGCGGGTGGCCTGGGACGCTCCGCCGGAGGCGCGGGCCGCGGCGGGGAACGACGAACGGGCGTTGCGGCGGCGGTTCCTGGAGGAGTGCGTGGAAATCTTCGCGGAGGAGGCGGGGCAGGGGCCGGCCGCGGCGATCGTCCGCAAGCTCCGCGGCTGACGCGCCGCGGGCGGCCGGCGCGCAACGCCGGCCTCGCCGCTTGACCTCGCGCCCCGGGCGAGACTATCAGGCGTTCGACGGAGGTTCCCGTGGCCGACCCGTTGCTCGGACGAGTCATCAACCGCCGCTACCGCCTCGAGGAGCAGCTCGGGTCGGGCGGCATGGGCGTGGTCTATCGGGCCCGCCACCTGCTGATCGATCGCATCGTGGCGATCAAGATCCTGGTTCCCGGGAAGAACACGGACCACCTGCGGGCGTGGTTCCTCCGGGAAGCGCGCGCGGTGAACCGGATCAACCACGCGCACATTGTCGACATCCACGACTACGGCGAGACCGACGACGGCCTGGCCTACCTCGTGATGGAGCTGCTCGACGGCACGCCGCTCAACGAGGTCATCGCGCGCGGGCCGATGCCGGTCTCGCGGGCGGCGGACATCATCGAGCAGTGCTGCGCGGCGCTGGCCCGCGCCCACGACCTGGGGGTGATCCACCGCGACCTCAAGCCGGACAACGTCTACCTGCTGGAGCGGGGCGGCCGGCAGGACTTCGTCAAGATCCTGGATTTCGGCCTGGCGCGCCTGATGCAGGAGACGGCCGCCGCGGCGCGCGGCGCGGTCTTCGGCACGCCGGAGTACATGTCGCCGGAGCAGACGCTGGGCGCCGAGGCGACGGCGGCGTCCGACCTGTACTCGCTGGGCGTCGTGTTCTACGAGATGCTCACCGGCAAGCTGCCGTTCGAAGGCCCCGGGCGCAGCGCGGTGATGGAGCAGCACCGGAGTCAGCCGCCGGTGCCGCCGAGCCGCCACGTTCCCGGCCTGCTGCCGCTGGGCGAATCGATCGTGCTCAAACTGCTGGAGAAGGAGCCTTCGCGGCGCTACCGCGACGCCCACCACCTGCTGGAGGACGTCAAGGCGCTGCAGCGCCAGGCGCCGCGCAACCCGTGGGAGACGACCGCGGAGCCGGCGGCGGGGGTGCGCGGCGCGGCGCGGGTCGGCGGCGTCGTGGCCTGGTCGCTGCGGGCCGCGATGTTCGCGCGGATGCTCGCCCGCGTCTACCCGACCGGCGACGTCCCCAGGAACCTCGCCCAGGCGCTCGACCAGCTCTGGACCATGTCCGCGCAGGCCGCGCGCGCCGAGGGGGAGATGGGAGCCGACGCGGCCAAGCTCGAGGCGCACGAGCGGCGGGCGCGGGACTTCCGCGGCCAGGTGGGGCGCCGGATCGAAGAGCTGGCGCGGGAGGTCTCCCACGGCCGCCGGCGCATCACCGAACTGCACGAACGGCGGGTGCACCTGGCCAAGCTGGTCGAGGAGGCGCGCGGCGTCGTCGGATCGCTTCGCGGCCGGATCAGCCAGCTCGAACTGGCCGGCGAGATGGGCGCCCCGCTGCGCGAAGCCTACCAGGCCCTCGGCGCCGCCGAGGCCCGGGTCGCGGCGCGCGAGGACGAACTGGAGGATCTCAACTCCCGCATCGCGGCCACCGAGGCCGAGTGCGCGGGGCTCGAGTCGCAGAGCCGGCAGTACCGCGAGCAGCTCGAGCACAACGCCGACGCGATGGATGCGGAGGCCGCGTCGCTGCGCAAGCGCGTCTCCGAGCGGACCGAGACGGCGACGCGCATCGAACGCGCGCTCATCGACACCACCCAGGTGCTGCTCGACGGACTGGGCGATCGCCCCGAATGCCGGGAGATCGTGCTCGAGACGCAGGAGCTGGTCGGCCTGCCGCCGGGGGTCCGCGTGCCGGCCGCCCTCTCCCGGAAGAACGACTAGGGAGCGTTCCGGATGCACGTCTGCTTCGTCGCCGCCGAGGCCGTGCCGTTCGCCAAGGTCGGCGGGCTCGCCGACGTCGTGGGCGCCCTGCCCGCCGCGCTTCGCGCCCTGGGGCACCGGGTCACCGTGCTGCTGCCGTTCCACCGCGGCATCGACCCCCGCGCGCACTCCCTCGCCCGCCGCCTCTCCCCCCTCCCCGTGGCGCTCGGGCCCGAGTCCTGGCCGGTGGAGATCTGGGAGGCGCGCCTGGGCACCGGCGTCGAGGTCGTGCTGCTCCGGCCGCCGGCCCTGTTCGATGACCGCCCGATCTACTCCGGCGGTCCCGACGACCCGCCGCGCTACGCCGTCTTCTGCCGCGCGGCGCTCGAAGCGCTGGCCGACCGCGGCGTCCCCGTCGATGTCCTCCACGTCCACGACTGGCCCGCCGCCCTCGTGCCGTACTATCTCGCCCGGGGCCTGCGCGAGCGTCCGGCGTTGGCGGGCGCCCGCGTCCTGCTCACGATCCACAACATCGCCCACCAGCCGCTGATCGATCCGCACCAGGGCGAGCGACTGGGCCTGCATCCCGACGACTTCCATCCCGGCGGTTTCGAATTCTACGGCCGGATCAACCCGCTCAAGGCCGGCCTCCTGTGGGCCGACCGCGTGACGACGGTCAGTCCGAGCTACGCGGCCGAGATCTGCACGCCGGCGGGCGGCCACGGTCTGGACGGCGTGCTGCGCGGCCTGCCGCGTCCCCTCGTCGGCATCCTCAACGCCCTGGACACGCAGCTGTGGAACCCGGCGGCCGATCCGCATCTGCCGCATCCGTTCTCCGCGGACGCGCTGGAGGGCAAGGCCGGGTGCAAGCTGGCGCTCCAGCGCCGCCTGGGGCTCGAACCGCGCCCCGCCGCCACCCTCGCCGCGGTCGTCGCCCGCCTCGCCCCGCAGAAGGGCATCGATCTCGTCGCCGCCGTCGCCCCCCAGCTCGCCGCGGCCGACGTGCAACTCGTCGTCGTCGGCGACGGCGACGAGGCGCTGCGGGCGGAGTTCGAACGGCTGGCGGCAGCGGAGCCCGGGCGCCTGCGGCTGGTGACCGGCTTCGCCGAGCCGACGGCGCGGCTGGCCTTCGCCGGCAGCGACCTGTTCCTCGTCCCGTCGCGCTACGAGCCGTGCGGGCTGACCCAGCTCATCGCCATGCGCTACGGCTCGGTGCCCGTCGCCCGTCGCACCGGGGGGCTGGCCGACACCGTGCTGGACCTGGACGCGCGCCTGGAAACCGGCACCGGCTTCACCTTCGACCCGATCGACCCCGCCGCGCTGCTCGCCGCGGTACAGCGGGCGGTCGCCGCCCGCGCCGATCGAGCCGCCTGGACCCGACTCGTGCGCCGCCTGATGCGGCTCGACCACTCCTGGGACGTTCCCGCCCGGCAGTACGACGAGCTGTACCGATCGCTCGAGGCCTGACCGGCTCGTCGCGCCGGCCGCGCGCCCTCTCCGGGCCGGCGGCGGTGGGACCTCCGCCTTCTCGAGGACGGGACGAGGAGCGGGCGGCGTTCAGCCCGCCCCGAACCGCTCCACCGCTTCGTGGATCCGGCGGCGCGGGTCGCCTCCTTCCAGCAGCGCGGCGACCAGCGCGGCGGCGTACGCCCCCGCGGCGCGCACGGCCGGGAGGTCGTCGAGGCCGATGCCGCCGATCGCCACCAGCGGGTGGCGGGTCGCCGCGGCGGCGCGGCGCAGGCCCTCCAGTCCCACCACCGGATCCGCCCGGGTCTTGGTCCGCGTCGCGAACACGGGGCCGAACCCCAGGTAGTCGACCGGCTCGTCGACCGCCGCCTCGACCTGGGCCGTCGAGTGCGTCGACAGTCCCAGCAGGGCGTCGGGCCCGAGCAGCGCGCGCGCCTCGCGCGGCGGCAGGTCGTCCTGGCCCACGTGCGCGCCGTCGGCGGCGGCCAGGCGCGCCAGATCGATCCGGTCGTTGACCACGAACGGCACGCCGGCGGCCCGGCAGAGCGGGGCCAGGGCGCGCGCCAGCCGCAGCAGCGAACGGTCGTCGGCCTGCTTGGCCCGGAGCTGGAGCGCGGCGAGCGGCGCCTCGAGGAACGCGGCGGCCGTGCGCTGGGGGTCCAGGCCGGCCGTAGCGCAGGCGTCGAGGTCGACGATCGCGTAGATCCCCTTCCTCAGCACGAGCACGACCCGGTCCTCCTCCTCGTTCCCGCCCCGACGCGCGTCTCCCGGTTCGTCGTTGAATCGTACCACGCGCTTCGCCTATTCTCCCACCGTGCATCCTGTCCTGTTCCAGGTGCCGTTGCTCGGCTGGGAAGTCTACTCCTACGGCGTCCTGCTCGGGGTGTCGCTGCTCGTCGCCTGGTTCCTGGTGCACCGCTGGGCGCGGCGCGAGGGGCTGCCGCGGGAGACGGTGGCCGACACCTTCGTGATCGGCGCGGTGGCGGGGTTGACGGGGGCGCGGCTGCTCTACGTGTTGATCAACGCGGGCGAGTTCGAGAACCCGCTGCGCATCGTGCAGATCGGCCAGGGCGGCCTGACGGCCTGGGGCGGCCTGCTCGGCGGCGCGCTCGCCTCGTGGCTCTTCCTGCGGCGCAAGCGGCTGCGCGCCTGGCCCTGGTTCGACGCCGCCGCCCCGGCCGTGATGCTCGGCCTGACCTTCACCGGTCTCGGCTCGTTCCTCCACGGCTCGGATTTCGGCCGCCCCTCGGACACGCTGGCCTGGGCGGTGCAGTTCCCGGCGGGGACGCCGGCCTTCGAGTGGCACGATCGGGCGTACGGGCTGGCGGCGCAGGGGATCGAATGGTCGCGGCCCGTGCACCCGGTGCAGCTCTACGCGGCGGCGACCGGCCTGCTGCTGTTCGGGCTGGTCTGGTTGGTGCGGCGCCGGCGGGCCTTCGGCGGACAGGTGTTCCTGCTCGGCACGATCGCCTTCTCGGGAGCGATCTTCATCCTGGAGACGTTCCGCGGGGACCCCAAGCGCGGTTGGGTCTGGCTCTGGTCGGTCTCCCAGGTCATCGCGCTCGCGGTCTGCATCACCGCGATCGCCGGCTACGTCGTGCGGTGGCGCCGCGCCCGTCGCGACCCGTCGAAGGCGTTCGACCTGGGTCCGGGTCTGGAGGCGGCGATCGAGGAGGATCGCAAGGCCCGCAACTCGCGCCCGCCGCCGGAGTGACCGATCCGGTCCGCGGAATTGGCGGAGGCCCGCCGGGCGGGCCCGCCGCGGGCGAACCGCGGGGAAGACACGGGCTGCCGTTCAAGGGGTCGTCGCGCGGAGCCGGGCGCGCGCCGCCTCGGCTTCCGCCGTCCGGCCACCCGCCTCGTACTGTTCGGCCAGACGCGCCAGCGCGGCGGCCCGCTCTTCCGGTGCCGGCAGCGCGCGTTCGATCTCGGCGATCGTCCGGTCCGCGGTCCGATCGGCGCGCAGCGCCTCGAAGGTCGCCAGGTCGCGGATCGCCTCCCGCCGCCGCAGCCGTTCCTCGTCGTCGCGCGGCGGGTCGGTGAGCGCCAGGAGCTGGAGCAGTCGGTCCACGCCGGCGGCGACCCGGCCCTCGTGCTGGTCGCACCAAGCCATCCGGTGCAGCGCGTGGAGCTGCTGTTCGCGTGATCCGGCGGCGAACGCGATGCCGTAGCCGGATCGCGCCGCGGCCAGGTCTCCGGCGGCATAGCTCCGGTCGGCGCGGGCGAGCGCCGCGGCCGGGTCTTCGGGCTGGGGCGTGCCGTCCGCGGCGACCTCGGTCCCGCCGTCGACGCCGCCGTCCGGTGGTTCGTCGGGATCCGCGGCGGGCGGGCGGTCCCAGTCGAGCGATCCGGAGGGCGACCAGGAGCTGATCTGGCGCCCGCTGCAGGCGACCGGCGCGAGCAGGAGCAGCGCCGCGGCGGCAACGGTCCGCATGTGTCTCAGGGGGCGATCGACTCGCGGACCGGCTCGGCCGGCACCGACGAGGGCGACTTGGGCGGGAGGGCGTACGGCGACGGCTTGCGCGGCGATGGTTCGGGGGGGCAGTTCTCCGGCGCGCAGAGGCGGGCCCGCGCCAGGTCGTACTTGTTGCTCATGTTCCCGCTCACCACCTCGACGGTCTTCCCCGCGCCGGGGATCGCCGAGTTGAGCTTGGTCTTGAGTCCCTCGGCGCCGCCCTTGCCGAGGATGAAGTAGTATTCGCGTCCCTGGTGGCGCTTGAGCCACTCCGGGAAATCCTCCCAGTCGCGCTCGAAGCCGTGCTCGGTCATCAGGATCTTGGCGCGGTTGGCCGAGTAGCAGTTCTCGCCGTGCCAGTTGAGCGAGTAGGCGATCAGGCGCTCCTCGGGGCCGCGGCGCAGGTCGTAGTACAGCTTGACCAGGTAGCCTTCCGACCAGTGCGGCGAGATCTGGTTGAAGTACACGTGCAGGCCGAAGCCGGCCCAGGCGACCGCGGCGGCGCAGAACAGGGCCATCACCGTGCGGCGCGGGTAGAGCAAGAGACCTCGCGTCCAGCCCGGCAGCCGCCACCGCGACACCTGCTCGAACCACCGGCCGGCCGGAGCGGCCGGCGGGAGGAACAGCAGCGCCAGCAGCGCGCCGAAGATCGCGGCGAAGACCATCATCTCCGTCGAGTAGTCGAGGAACTCGCCGAACACCTTCGGGTCCGGCCAGATCCGGTCGTACTTGTACATGTAGAGCTGGATCAGCCGTTCGTAGCCCCGCAGCCGCGTGCCGACCGTCGTCGTCAGGTCGCGCGCGACGAAGGCGTAGAAGGCGAGCGCCCCGAGGGTGACGATCGGAACCCAGCGATGACGGCTGTCGAGCATCCGATCGACGAGCAGGCCGAGGCAGAGGGCGAAGCCGGGGAGGGCCGGGAAGACGTAGTGATGGAACTTGGTCGAGTTCGCGGTGAAGAACGCGAACATCGCCAGGCCCCACAGCGTGGCGAACAGCGCCACCCGCTCGCCCTCGGACGGCCGGTCCGGCTCCCGGCGCTCCCAGCGCAGCCACAGCAGCGCGAACAGCGCGGCCGGGATCAGCGCCGCCCAGGGGAAGGTGCCGATGCCGAGTTGCTGGACGAAGTAGCCGAGCGCGCCGCGGTCGCCGTGCACGCCGCTCGTCGAACGCTTGAAGTGGTCGTGGACGATGAACTGCTGGAACCACTGGTTGCCGTGGCGGACGACCATCATCGTGTACCACGGTCCGGCCGCCGCCAGGAACACCACCAGCCCGCGGAGGATCCGCAGGCGCTTCAACTCGCGCCACTCGCCGGAGACCATCAGGTACAGCAGCACGAGCAGGCCCGGGATCGCGAACCCCAGCAGCCCCTTGGCCAGGGTGGCGACCGCCGCCGCCAGGTAGAAGCCGTACAGGTACACGTCCCGCTGGCTCGGGCCGTCGAACGTGCGCGACGTCCGGCGCGAGACGACGACCAGCGCCCCGGCCCACAGCGCGAGGAAGACCAAGCCCCAGACCAGGTGCGTCCGGCCGCGGAACGGTCCCGGCAGCGGGGACGCGATCCGCGTCTCGGGCCGCATCTTGTCATTCACCTGCGCCGCATCGGGACGCCCCGGCTGTCGCGAGCAGTCCAGATCGACGCAGTGGTCGTGCCCGTCCTCGGCCTGTCCGAGCGACCCCCAGAGCAGGACGTCGTCGGTGATCGTCGGGTCGCGGTCCACCCGTTCCGCCTCGTACGCCGGCGCGTTGGCCTTGTAGACGGCCAGCGTCCGGGCCTTGTTGTGGGTGACGATCGTCAGCGCCTGCGGCAGCGCCACCAGGGTGATCGCGGCGAGCAGCACGTGGTGGGAGGACACGCGGAGGCGGCCGCCGAACAGCGACGCGCCGGCGGCGGGGCGGTCGTCGCGCTCCCCGAGCGCCAGGGCGAGGCAGCAGAGGCCGAAGGCGAGCGGGGCGACGAACGGCATGTCGGTCATCGCCTGCCGCGCGATCAGGAAGAACTGCGGCATCGTCAGCAGCGCCAGACCGGCGAGGAACCCGGCGCGCTTGCCCCAGCGCCGCGAGGCGAGCAGGTAGACGCCCATCACCGTCGCCAGGGCCAGCAGCACGATCGGGATCCGGAACGCCCACTCGATCAGCGGCGGATTCCCGTCCGCCGCGGCGTCCTGCCCCAGCCCGACCAGCCCGAACCCCATCAGCCAGAACAACAGGATCGGCTTGGAGAAGAACCACTCGTTCCACCCCATGTCGAGCGTCGAGATCCAGTCGTCCTGCTCGACCATCCGCAGCGCGACCAGGCCGTAGTGCGTCTCCCATGGATCCCACAGTCCGGCCTGTCCGAGCGTCGGGAAGAGCACGATGCAGGTGATCGCGAACAGCGCCACCGACCAGGCGTGTCGCCGCAGCCACGGCACGAATCCCGGCTCGACCGCCGGCAGCTCCGGCCGGCGGTTCGGGAACAGCCCCGCCGCGATCAGCGCCGCCCCCGCGGAAACCAGCAGCAGGCAGACGATGCCGAGGTAGAACATCGCGGGCGAGGGGTGCAACGAGTAGCCGGTCTTCCCGGGGATCATCGTCGGGAAGCCCAGTTCGTTGACGATCTGCATCGGCCGGCCGATCAGGTAGGCGACGAGCGCTCCGGGAAGAGCCACGAGGGCCGCGCCGATGCCGACGGTGCGCCAGTCGCGGGCCGGGGTCGTGGGGGACGGAGCCGTGGCCGCCGGCGCCGCGGACGCGGCCGGTTCCGACTCCGCGGCATGCGTTGCGTCCGGCGCCTGCCGTTCCGGGGGTTCCGCCGGCGCCGGCGTCGGCGGCCACGCCTCCGCCTTCGGCGCCTCGCCGTCCCCGGCCGCCGGACCCTCCGTCGTTCCATCGCCCTCGGGGCGCTCGCCGTCTGTGGTCATGGCGCGGGAAACCTAGTCGCACCCCGGCGAAGGTGTCAACGACGGATCGGTTTCCGTGGGGCGGGCGCCTTGCCACCCGCCCCGCCCCGGGGCTAGGCTCCGGCCGATGCGAGCGATGCTGCTGTTGCTTGCGGTCGTCGCGGAACCGGCTTGCCGCAAGCCCGACACGGGACGTCCGGACACCGGAGGACCGCTGGTGGTCGTGCAGGCGCCGGACGTCGCGAACGCGGCCGTCTCCCTCGACGCCTCTTCCGCGGCGGCCGGCGGCTACTGCGTCGAGAACTGGCGCGTGACGATCCCGCCCCGCGCCCGGCTGCTCGACCTGGCGCGGGTCGATACCCAGGCGGTGCTGCTGCTCGAGCAGGAGGGGACGTTCGTCGCCGTCGTGGTCGGCGGCGGCGGCCAGGCCACGGCGGCGGTGCTCCAGGACTTCGTCCCCGAGTACGTCGGCGATCAGGTCCCCTTCGGGCGCCTCGTGCAAGGCGGCTCGCGGGTGCTGGCGCTGTACGGCTGGGTCCGCCCGCGCGAGGCGGCGCAGCTCTTCGGGCGCGTGGTCAAGACGGGCGGCGAGCTGTCGCCGGCGGTCGATGCCGACGGTGCGCGCCGGCGCTACTTCTCCGCGCGGCCGAAACCCGACTGGGAGCTGCCCGGCGACCCGACGGTGCCCGAGAGCCGCCTGTGGTCCGCCGCGCTCGAGAACCGCTTCCTCGTCGTGCTCGACCTGTGGCAGCGCGACCGGATCGATGCCGGCCGCGTCACGCCGGTCAAGAAGCACCTGTTCGCGCTGTTCGGGGGCATCGGCAAGCGGACCGGCGGCTGGGATCTGCGTGCCTCCCGCGGCGCCCCCCCCGCCGTCGTCGGCGACCGCGTGATCCTCGCCGTGTCGTCCCGCGACCGGCAGTTCGAGCTGCTCGACGCGGGCGGCCGGCGCCAGCAGGGCCCGCTGCTCGACGCGCTCAAGGCCGACCCGTCCTGGGTCCCGCTTGCCGGCGGTTGCTTCCCCGACGCTCCGGCGGCCCCGGCCGCGGACGGCGGCGCGGCGCCGCGCGACTGTTTCGCGTTGCTGCAGCCGGTCGAGCCGCCGGCCTCCGGCCTGCCGCCGCTCCGCGCGTTGCGGGCGGACGGGACGGCGTTCGAATGGCGTCTACCGGCCGATCTGGCGGACGACTCGACGTTCGAGACGGTGGCCGACGGGCTGCTGTGGGCCCGCGCCGCGGACGGTACGATCTGGGCCGCCGGGCCCGACGGGGTCGTCGCCCAGCGCACGATCCTGCCGCCCGGGGCGAAGCTGCCGCGCTGTTCGCGCGAGGAGCTGTTCGTCGCCGTCGGCGACGGACCGCTGGGCCCGAACCTCGTCGTCTCCTGCGTCCCCGGCGGCGCGGCCGCCGAACCGTCCCGCGGCGTGGCGCTCGAGGGGACCGTCGCGCGGGTGCGGCGCGAGGCCGCCGGACCGTGGAACGAGAGCGCCCTCGCGGCGCTCGACGCCATCGAACAGCAGCTCGCCACCGGGACGGTGCCCGATCCGGAACGGATGCCCGACCTGACGACCTTCGACGATGCGCGCCGCATGGCGGCCCGCGCGCGCGCCCTCGACCCGGACAACCTGCTCGCCGTGCTGTCGTCGGCGCGGGCCGAGGTGCTGGCGGACGACCCGGAGGCGGCGTTGCGGGAGTTCGCCGCGCTGGAGGCGGCCGAGCCGGGGCGCCGCGAGCGGCTGGTGCGGCTGGCGTGCGCCGAGCGGCGGTTCGCGGCGTTGCGCTGGGACCCAGACCTCGGCCGGAAGCTCGGCTGTCCCGAGGCGCCGCCGGCCTGGTTCGAGCTGTTGCGGCGGGACGGGGTGCCCGCGGACGACCAGGGCCTCCCGGCGCTCGGCCCGTTGCCCGAGGCCGCGCCCGATGCGGGGGCCGCGACGGCGCAGGTCGCACCGGGCCCGGACGAGGAGCCGCCGGAGCCGCCTCCGATCGTCGAGCCTCGACCGGCGGTGCCGCCGGGCGGGACGATCGTTCCGCCGCCGAAGCCGCCGCTCGACCCGTTCGAGGCGCCGGCCGCACCGGGTGGGATGCCGTGATGCCCTCGCGAAGCGCTCTGCCGGTCCTGGTCATCCTGTGCTGGCCCGCGGTGGGCGCGGCGCAACCCGCCGATGCG
>JAAZOP010000329.1 GCA_012797735.1 Myxococcales bacterium | reverse complement strand
GCCGATCGGCGTGGCCGAGATGCCGTCGTCGGCGCCGCCGAAGACGTCGTAGCCGCCCAGGGTGCTCGGCTCGGTGCCGGAGGGGCGGACGCTGGTGTCGTAGACCCACGAGTAGCTGGTGCGGGCGTAGGCGTACCAGACCGAGCGGTCGGAGAACGCCGGCTGGTAGAGCTTGCGGACGGCGTAGCGGGAGGTGGCCGCTCCCTGGCAGATCGCGTTGCCCGGGTCGTTCCAGGCGGTCTCGTCGCAGGTCTCGGTGGAGGTGACGGCGCCCTTGAGCGCCTCGAGCGGGTTCTCGACGAACCGGCATTCCGGGTCGAGCCGCGGGTCGGGGTAGCCGCCGGAGCCGGAGAGGCCGTCGCAGGCCCACGCCGGTTTCAGGCCCGGCTCGAAGCGGGTGATGGAGACCGAGGTCGGGGAGTTGGCGTCGCCGACCGTCTTGACGCGCGCCTCGCCGAACCCCCGGAACTCCGCCTCCCAGCCGTCGTAGAAGGCATTTTGGTACTTGTACTCGGTGACGTAGCTGCCGCCGAGCCCGTCGCGGACGGTGGAGGAGGCGACGACCTGGGTCGGGAAGGGCGAGAACGCGGTCCACGGTCGCCCTTCGGCGCGCGCCTCCGCGGCGTACGCCGTCGAGCTGCGGTAGGTGATCTCCGAGACCTTGCCCATGCCGTTCTCGACGGAGACGAGCAGTCGGGGCTGGAGGCCGCCGGTGAAGTCGAGGAACTGGTAGTTCCGCGCCGTGCCCCACAGCACGTCGGTGGTGGTCGAGCCGTTCACGTCGGCCACGCGGATGCGGTTGACGATCCCAGGGTGGTACGGGACGCCGTCGAGGATGACGCGGTCGCTCCAGGCGGTGCCGCCGAGGTTGAGCCAGACGTCCACCGCAGCGAACCGGACCTGCACCAGGTCGGAGAGGCCGTCGGCGTTGACGTCGGCGAGCAGCACCCGCGCGTCGTCCTCGATCGTGAGGATCCGGGGGGAGTTGGTCATCGTCTGTTCGAGGTCGGTGCCGTAGGTGCCGGCGCGGCAGGCGCTCCGGCCGGCGGAGGTACCCCAGAAGACCTGGTTCTCGGCCCCGGCCACGTAGCCGCGGCCCGGCCAGTAGGCGATGCTTCCCGAGCGCAGGTGGACGATGTCCTGGAGGCCGTCGCCGTTCATGTCGGCCAGGCGGGTGTCGCCGTTGCCGAACTGGATCGGCATCCCACGGTGGAGCACGCAGGTCGAGATCGGCACGTCCCGGCCCGCTCCGTCGGTAACCGCGTCGATGCACTGGCCGCGGGAATCGAGGACGGGGGTGCCGAAGCGGCCGTCGAACTCCGGGCCGCAGCGGCTGAGGTTGAGCCAGTGCTGCATCGAGGTGCCGGTGGTCCGCACCAGGTCCACCAGGTGGTCGTTGTTGAGGTCGACCAGCCGGATGTCGTCCGCGTCCCGGGTGAAATCGATGTCGGCATCGACCGTGCCGGGGTCGAACGGGCCGTACTCCTGCCACCGGTAGCCGTTGCGCCAGAAGGTGTCGCCGTAGGAGGTCGCCGGCAGGTCGTGCTCCAGCCGGAAGTAGCGGTACCAGAGCCGGTGCGGCATGTGCATCCATTCGACCGCGCCGTCGCCGTCGATCTCCAGCGGGTTGACGTTGGTGTTCGACATCGTGAAGTCGGCGCCGATCGAGCCGGGGAGGTCGATGTCGTCGCCGCGCACGAACGACACGCGGCCGGCGGCGTCGGTCTCGTTGAGCCAGAGGCAGTGGCCGCCGCCGCAGCGCGCGGGGTCGGTGACGAGGAGGTCGGGCAGGCCGTCGCGGTTGGCGTCGAACAGGTCGGTGCGGTCGTCATCGATCGAGCGGTCCGGCGAGGCGGAGAAGGTCTCGACGGTGTCGCTGACGTACCCGAACCCTTCGGCCCACCGGCCGGAGCGGACCGCGGAGTAGCCGAGGCGCAGCGGCGGGAGGGCCCCGCCGGCGGCGACCGTGCAGGCCGGCGGGATCGTGACCGTGGCGTCTCCCACCGGGGCCGCCAGGCAGTTCTTGCCGAAGAGCTGCACCTCGGTCAGCAGCGAGAGGTAGCTCGACGGGTCGTAGGTGAACAGGTACGTGCGGGTGTGCCGGCGGTTCGAGGCGACGGGGGTCTCGCCGAACGGGACGCTCTCGACGAGGATCTGGCGCAGCCGCCAGGCGGTGGTGATCGGGAAGCCGGCCGCGTAGCCGGTGAGGACGTCGCGGCGCGTCCACCGGTCGTAGACCAGCCGGGCGTGGTGCTGGTAGGTGTCCGGCGGGTCGCCGTGGCCGTCGGGCGCGGGGGAGTTCCAGAAGACGTCGGTGAGGTAGCTCTGGTTGCCGTTCTTGGCGTAGAAGTACCAGACCTCGTTCCCGTTGGCGTCGGTCATCCGGGTGAGGTTCCAGCGGTAGACGACGCGGCGGCCGTCGAGCGTGAAATCGACCAGGGACGCCTCGGTCTCGGCCGGCGGGACGTCGGGGTCCTCGACCGCGCCGAACTCGAACCACGTCCCGTTCTTGTCCTGGACCCGCCACTGCCGGCCGTCGGCGCGGAGGAAGAAGCGCAGGAAGGCGCCCTCGACGCGGGCGCGGAAGTAGAGCCAGCCGGAGGGGAGGTCGGTGCCGGCGGTTCCGTCGACCTGGAACGTCTCACCGGGGGCGGGCTCGGTGATCTGCACCAGTTCCTGGCCGCCGTTGTACTTGAACCGGTCGTTGGCGAACCCGGCGGTCGGGTCGCGATAGGTCGGCATCCCCTTGTCGATCTGGCGGGCGATGTAGGGGACGGCGATGTCCCAGCCGATGCCCAGCGGTCCGTTGCCGCCGGAGGAGGAGTAGCCGAGGGTCAGGCCGGGCTGGGCGCCGCCCCGGCCCGGCGGGAGGGCGATCGGCACGGAGAAGGTGGCGGTACCGGTGTTGAGTTGCGGCGCGAACGACTCGCCCATCCCTTCGATCTTCCCTTCGCCGGCGGGGGTCGGGATGACCTGCGGGGTGACGGCGCTGCGGTCCTCGCCGGTCGGGAGCGACTCGGTGGAGTAGCGGGGAGGCGGTTCGGTGGGGGCGTCGCGTTCGACGGTCTCGCGGATGCCGTCGGGGACGTCGGCCTCGCGCAGATCGGGGTCGCGGAGGTCGTCGACCACGTCGGGGTCGATCCCGTCGAGGAGCGGGTCGTCTTCCCCGGTCGGTTCCTCGTCCCAACCCCAGTCCCAGGCCGGGCGGGGCGGATCGGCGGACCGGCCGGCGGCGTCGGAGCGTCCCTGGCCGTTCCGGAGGCGTTCGAGGGCCTCGGAAGCGACTTGGCGGGGGTCTTCGGGCGTCGCCGTGGCATCGCCCGCGGAGGCGGCGGTGGGCCGTTCGGCGAACCACTCCGCGGTGGGCTGCGCGAAGGCGGGGGCGGCGGCGAGCAGCGTTGCCCCCAGGCACGACCACCACGGCCGCAGGGGAGGCCAAGCCCGCCCAAGCCCGCGGGGCGAAGGTGGGGAGGCCGAAGGCGG
>JAAZOP010000328.1 GCA_012797735.1 Myxococcales bacterium | reverse complement strand
TCGACCTACGAATGCCGTGCCGCGGCGCCCGGCGGTTGCGACGTGGCGGAGAACTGCACGGGGACCGGCGCGGCGTGCCCGACGGACGCGTTCCGCCCCTCGACCTATGAATGTCGTGCCGCGGCGCCCGGCGGTTGCGACGTGGCGGAGAACTGCACGGGGACCGGCGCCGCGTGCCCTCCCGACACGCGGCGCCCCGACGGCACCGCCTGCACCGACGGCATCTGCTGCGACGGGATATGCCAGACCGGAGGCAATTGCTGCGACGACGCAGACTGCGTTACCGACACCCACACCGACCACTGCGACCTCACCGAGCACAGATGCGAATGCGGCGCCACGGGCGCCCCCTGCCCCTCCACCGGCCTGACCTACTGCTGCCCCTCGGGTACGCCGCGCGCCGGCACGTGCAGGAACGACGCCACCTCCTGCAGCTAGCCTCGCGTGCCTCTCCTCGTCCTTCTCTGCCTGCTCGTCTTCGTCGCCGGCTTCGTCGATGCCATCGCCGGCGGCGGCGGCCTGATCAGCCTTCCCGCCTACTTCGCCGCCGGCCTGCCGCCCCACGCCGCCCTCGCCACCAACAAGTTCTCCGGGTTCATGGGCACCCTCACCGCCACCGCCCGCTACGCCGCCTCCGGCAAGATCCACTGGCGCCTCGGCCTCGCCGCCGCCCTCGGCGCCGCCGGCGGCGCCGCCGCCGGCGCGCGCATCGTCCTCCACCTGACCCCCGCCGCCGTCCACACCGCCGTCCTCGTCCTCGTGCCCGCCGCCCTCGTCGTCCTCCTGCTCCGCGATCGCCTCGCCCGCCGCCGCGCCGCCCCCGCCTCCCGTCCGGCCCTCGCCCGCGCCCTCGTCGTCGGCCTCGTCGTCGGCGCCTGGGACGGCTTCTTCGGCCCCGGCACCGGCACCTTCCTCACCATCGCCTTCGCCGCCTGGCTCGGCCTCGACCTGCTCACCGCCGCCGGCAACGCCCGCCTCGCCAACCTCGCCAGCAACGCCGGCTCCCTCGCCGTCTTCCTCGCCTCCGGCGCGGTACTCTTCCCCCTCGCCCTCTACACCGCCGCCGCCGGCGTCGCCGGCAATCTCCTCGGCGCACGACTCGCCCTGCGCCGCGGCGAACGCCTCGTCAAGCCGTTCCTCGTCGGCGTCCTCGTCCTCCTCTTCGCCGAAGTCCTCCGCCGCCGCTTCCTCGCCTGACCGCCCCGCACCCCGCCGCCGTCGCGCGCGATTCCGCCGCCCTCCTCGTCCTCCCGCTCCTCGACCGCCGCTCCGCTTCCCCTCCATTTCCGCACCGTGCGAAGATCCGCATGGTGCGAAGGGAGCTTCGCGCCCCGCGAAGCTCCGCCGCCGCCTTCCCGTCCCCCCCGGGGTGCGTAGCGCCGTTCGCGGTTCCTCCCGACCTCAACGATACCGCCCGCTTCCGCCCCGCCGCCCCCGCCCCGCCGGCCGGAACTCGGTGGCACGCCCCTCGCTTCGCCCGCCGCCCGCGAACCGCACATCCGTGGCTCGGTGGCCGTCGCCGCAGGGACCGGGGTTCGCGGGAGGCGCCACGCATGGACGGAGAACGGCTGGACGTCGCCATCGTCGGACTGGGAGCGCTCACGCCGATCGGCCTCGACGCCGCCGAGTTCTGGCAGGGAATCTGCGCCAAGCGCGACGGCGTGCGCGAAGTGCCGCCGGACCGCTGGGACCCCGGACTGTACTGGTCCCCCGATCCCGCCGAGCCGGACCGCACCTATTCCAAGATCGGCGGCTTCGTCACCGGCTTCGTCTTCGACCGCAAGCAGTTCCGGCTGCCCCCCGCCGTCGTCGAGGCGATGGACGAGTGCCAGCGACTGGCGCTGGCGGGCGTCGACGAGGCCCTGCGCGACGCCGGCGACGGCCTCGACCGCGCGCGCTGCGCCGTCATCCTCGGCAACGCCCTCGGCGGCGACCGCCGCGAGCTCACCTCCGCCCGCATCCGCTTCCCCGAGTTCGCCCGCGCCCTCACCGCCGCCGACGGCTGGGACGAATTGCCGGCCGACCTGCGCGACCGCCTGCTGCGCGCCTTCGAACGCTCCTTCAAGAACGGACTGCCGAAGGTCACCGAGGACACCATGCCCGGCGAACTGTCCAACGTCATCGCCGGCCGCGTCGCCAACGTCCTCGACCTCGGCGGCGCCAACTACACCGTCGACGCCGCCTGCGCCTCCTCCCTCGCCGCCGTCGCCGCCGGCGCCCGCGCCCTGCGCGCCGGCGAGTGCGACGCGGTCGTCACCGGCGGCTCCGACACCTCGATGAGCCCGGCCACCTTCGTCAAGTTCTGCAAGATCGGCGCCCTCTCCCCCGACGGCTCCCGGCCGTTCGACGCCGGCGCCAACGGCTTCGTCATGGGCGAAGGCTGCGCCACCCTCGTCCTCAAACGCCTCGAAGACGCCGAACGCGACGGCGACCGCATCTACGCCGTCCTCCGCAGCGTCGGCGGCGCCAGCGACGGCCGCGGCAAGGGCATCACCGCCCCCAACCCCGCCGGCCAGAAACGCGCCCTCGAACGCGCCTACGCCGCCGCCGGCGTCGACCCCGCCTCCATCGATCTCCTCGAAGCCCACGGCACCTCCACCCGCGTCGGCGACGCCGCCGAGACCTCCGTCCTCCACGAAGTCTGGGGCGACCGCCGCCGGAACCGCCCCGTCGCCCTCGGCTCCGTCAAGTCCCAGATCGGCCACCTCAAGAGCGCCGCCGGCGCCGCCTCCCTCGTCAAGACCGCCCTCGCCCTCCACCACAAGGTCCTTCCACCCACCATCCACTTCGAGGTACACAACCCGGCCTGCGCCCTCGAGGGGTCCTCGTTCCGCGTCCAGACCGAACTGGAACCGTGGTCCGAACCCCCCGGCGGCGCGCCGCGCCGCGCCGGCGTCTCCGCCTTCGGCTTCGGCGGCACCAACTTCCACGTGGTGCTCGAAGAGTGGCGGCCGCGCCCGACCGGCGCCGTGACCGTGCCGGATCTGCCCGGCCGCGAAGACGAACCGCTCGACGGCCCCGTGGCCCAGGCCTCCGCAACCCCCGGACCACAGAACGGAGCGATGACGATGACCGCGAACCGCAACGACGTCGAACGAACCCTCGTCGAGGTGCTCTGCCAGAAGACCGGCTACGACGCCGCCGAGATCGAACTCGACTTCGAACTGGAGGCCGACCTGGGCGTCGACACCGTCAAGCAGGCCGAGATCCTCGCCGCCGTCCGCGAACGCTACGGCCTGCCGCGCGACGAGAAGTTCCGCCTCGCCGACTACCCGCGCCTGCGCGACCTCGTCGCCTACGTCCACAAGCGCCTCGAGACCGTCGCGGCCGCCGCCCGCGCCCCGGAGACCGTCGCCGTGGCCGCCGTGCTGACCCCGGCGGCGACGGCGCAAGTCGCCCTGGCCGCCGGAT
>JAAZOP010000327.1 GCA_012797735.1 Myxococcales bacterium | reverse complement strand
TGGCGGCCGCGGTGGCGGCGCAGTTCATTCCGTGGGAGCGGTGGTTGTGAGCGAGGGGGTGTGAGGCGGGAGGGCGCCCCCGACGAGACCGAGGGCGGGCGCGTCCACGATCGGGTCTGCGATCGAGGTCATCGTCATGCAGGCCGGCGGGCGGAGGTCTGCGGTTCGGAGGTCGGGTTCGCCGGGGGTCGAAGGCCCGGAGGACCCGTGGTTCGGAGAGGAGGTTTCCCGCACCGTTCACCTCCCATGCGGAGCCGACGGAACGGTGCAGCCTCGGGGCCGGGCCTCTCGGTTCGACCGGCGCGATCCGCGTCGCATGGAGTAGCGCGGGGACGCCGAGCGCTCGGGGAAGTGTTCGGGGGGCCTTCGCGGCGGGTGCGCGGGGTGGCGGGCGTCGGGTCGGGCGGGTCGGGCTTCGGCCGCCGATGCGGCGGCCGGACGGGCCGCCGTTCTCCGTGCTGTCGCTCGGGCTGGGGGTGACGGGGTCGAACCTGACGGCGGCGGCGCGCGGGATTCGCTTCGACCGCCGGTGGAATCCGGCGGTGGAGAACCAGGCGACGGACCGGGGTTCCGCATCGGGCCGGCACGGAACGTGCTGGTGCACAAGTTCGTGTGTCGGTGGACAGTGGAGGAGCGTGGGCGGGTGCGGGTCGGCAAGGCGGTCGAGCGCGAGCGCGTTCACGGGCCCGATCACGATCACGTCCACGCGCACGATCGAGGGAATGGGGATCAGGGGAAGGAGGGGAAGCGGAAGACGAGGGTGCGGGAGGGGTCGCCGCCGGTGGCGGTGACGGTGACGGGTCCGACGGCGAGGGTGCCGGGGCCGGTGACGGTGACGGCGCGGTCGGCGATGGGGACGGGGGTGCCGTTCCAGGTGGCGGTGGGGGGGAGGGATTCGAGCGGTCCGCCTTCGAGGCGATAGGAGAGGCGGCCGCCGGCCTCGGTCCAGTCGGAGGAGTCGCCCTCCCCTCCCGGCCAGAGCCACAGCTCGCGGTCGTCGCCGGCGTCGGCGACGGTGACGACGGCTTCGTCGGTGTCGGGTTCGGCGACGGCGGTATCGATGCCGTCGGGAAGCAGGACAAGGAGGGTGCCGGCGGGGACGAAGGCGGGGATTTCCTCGAGGGGCGCCGTGACGGTGACGGCGCCATCGGGGCCGGGGGAGACCGCGGCGCCGCCGAGGAGAGGATAGTAGGTGCCGGGCGGGAGGCGGACGGCGCGGGACGTGGCGCCCTGGGTGACGACGGGGGCGACGACGATGCGGTCGCCGAGGAGAAACTGGTCGGTGGCGGTCCAGCCGGGCTCGAAGTCGGGCCAGCGGAGGGCGAGGGGTCGCATCATGGGCAGGCCGGTGTCGTGGGCGATCTCGGCGAGGCGGTAGAGGTACGGGAAGAGCCGCATGTGGAGGGCGGCCCAACGGCGGAAGTGCTCGGTGGATGCCTCGTCGGATTCCCAGTTCCAGTTCTGTCGGGCGGAGCGGCCGTGGTGGGTGCGCATGACGGGGGAGAGGGCGCCGAGGGTGACCCAGCGGTACCAGAGCTCGCGGGAGGTGGGCTCGGTGCGACCGGACTGGTAGCC
>JAAZOP010000326.1 GCA_012797735.1 Myxococcales bacterium | reverse complement strand
TCGTCGGCGCCCGCCGGCCACCGCCCGCGCCGCCGCCCGCGTAGCGCGTCGCGCCGGCCTCGCCGCCACCCGCCGGGTTCCGCGGTCCCGGCCGTTCCGGGAAGCCTCGTGACGGGGGAACCGGGAACGTCACCGTCCGCGACGGCGGTTTGACTCGCGCCCCGCGCGCCGCTAGCATCCAGCCTCGCGGAGGAAACCCCATGGCGGTGATCGACAAGGACGAGAACGCGGCCAAGCGTGTCGCACGAGCCATCGTGTCCGACATCGTGATCTACAACAAGGCCAAGATCGAGGAGGGCCTCAAGAACGACAATCTCTTCGAACTGCTGAAGGAGACGATCGAGGAGGGCCGGACGCTCTACCAGAGCCGCGTCTCCCCCGATCTGTTCCGCAAGAACTTCTACGGCCGCGCCCTGGTCGACAAGCTGCTCAAGGCCAACGCCCAGGTCCGCACCAACATCTGGTAGCCCTGCCCGACCCCGTTCCCGCCGCCGTCCCCGTCGAGCTGGTCGTCCCGGCGTCCGCCGCCGGTCGCCGTCTCGACTGCGCCCTTCCCGGACTGGTGCCGGGACTGACCCGCTCGCAGGCGAAACGGCTGATCGAACTCGGGCGGGTGGTCGTCGACGGCGCGGCGCCCAAGGCGGGCCTCCTGCTGCGCGGCGGGGAACGGTTGCGGGTGGAGCCGGAGCCGCCGGAGGCGTGGAGCGTGGCGCCGGAGCCGATCCCGGTCCCGGTGCTCTTCCAGGACGACGACCTGGTGGTGGTCGACAAGCCGGCCGACCTGGTGGTCCACCCGGCGGTCGGCCACCCGCGCGGCACGCTCGTCAATGCGCTGGCGCACCTGGGCGCCGCCGGCGGCGACCCCGGCCGCCCCGGCATCGTCCATCGCCTCGACCGCGGCACCTCGGGCGTGATGGTCGTCGCCCGCAACGTCGCGGCCCACGCCCGCCTCGCGGAGCAGTTCGCGCGCCACACGGTGGAGAAGTGCTACGCCGCGATCGTGGTCGGCGAACCGCCCGACGCGGGGCGAATCGACACGTTCTACGGCCGCCACCCCGTCGACCGCCAGCGGTTCACCTCGAAGGTGCCGCGCGGACGCCGGGCGCTCACGTTCTATCGGACGGTGGAACGCGCCGCCGGCTGCGCGCGCCTCGACGTGCGACTCGGAACCGGCCGGACGCACCAGATCCGCGTGCACCTCGCCGAGAGCGGATGGCCGATCCTGGGCGACCCGGTCTACGGCCGGCGGCCGCGGGATCCGGTGCTGCGCGGCGCTGCGGAACGGCTCGGCCGGCCGGCCCTCCACGCCGCCGCGCTGGCCTTCGACCACCCGCGGACCGGCGAGCGCATGCGGTTCGAAGCGCCTTTGCCGTCCGACTTCCGGGAGGCGTGGGCGTCGGTGCGCGGCGGGTAGGCGCCGTTCGCGCGCCTTCCCGCGGCGCCGGGGAGCGAGGGTCGCGTCGTCGAGGATTTCGCCGGGCGTCGCGCGCGGTGGTCGCGGCTACCCGCGGTCGGCCTGCACGAGTTGCAGGAAGCGGGTGGCGTCGTTGTTCATGTCGATGTTGCCGAACAGGCAGTAGAACTCCCGGTAGCCCCGGTAGATGTCCCGCAACCGCAGCAGCGCGTCCTCCTCGTAGCGCGAGCGGAACCCGGCGGGGCCGGGGAGGTGGCAGTACGCGAAGTCGGTGTCCGGCGGGCGGACGACGAGCGGATCGACGCAGAGGGTCAGGCCGAGGTCCCGGGCGAGCGCCGCCGCCTCGTCCGGCTTCCATCCCCCCTTCGGCTCCCAGACCCACCGGCGCTTCCGCCGGTCGGTCTTCTCGAAGAACTGCTGCATCGCCCGCAGCAAGGGCTTGGTCGGCTCCAGGTCGGGCGGCGTCTGGAACAGCAGGATCTTCGCTCCCAACTCCTTCGCCAACGCCTCGCTCCCCGCAAACGCCTCGGCGACCTCCTTCGTGGCGGCGAACGGCGCGTACTTGCGCCACTGCGACTTCGGCGGCGTCGGCTGGTACCGGAAGCTCGGACTCCCCGGACCGTACGTCACCAGCGGCGAGACCGCGACGACGAACTCGAACCCCGGCTGCGACTCCCGCAGCCAGCGCTTGACCGTCCCCTCGCCGGGAAGCCGCACCATCGTCTGCTGGATCTCGACGAGGTCCCACTTGCGGAAGTACCGCGAGGGGGGAATCGGGAAGTCGATGCAACCGATCCGGAGCGTCATGATGGCCGCCATGCTAGCATGGGTCTCCGTGACAGGGGGAGATGCATCGAACGGGCCCCCGGAATCCCCGCCGGAGCCCGCCCATCCGCCCTCGGCGCCGCCTCCGGCGCCCGGGGAGAAGGGACGACCTCGCCCGGACGCGCGCCGGACCCTGGCCCTGACGGTCGGCCTGGCCGGCCTCGCCCTCCTCCTGGTCGCCCTGGGCCTGCTGCTCCGGCCGTGGGCCGCCGGCCGCGAGGACCGGGACGTCGTCCGTCCCGACGATGCGGCGACCGAGGCGCCCGCGCCGGACGTCTCCGAGGCCGGCCCCCAGGGGGCGCTCGCCGGGCGCGGGCAACTGCCGGCCGGCTGCGACGCCGCGGCGGCGAAGGTCGTGGCGTTCGACGCCGGCGGCCGGCGGCTCGCCGAGACGCCGCTCGATGCGGGCGGAACCTACCGTCTCACCGCGCCGGGCGCGGCCGGCGTGCTGGCGACCTGTCCGGGGTTTCCCGCCTCTCTCCGGCGCCTGGACGAGGCGGCCGACCCCGCGGCCCTCGATCTCGCCCCCGTCGCCGCCGGCACGCTCGAGGTCCGCGTGTTCGACGACCGCGGCTCGCCCGTGGCCGGCGCGCTCGTCGCCCCCGACCCGGTCGACCCGGCGTGGACCGACGGCGAGCGCCGCGTGCTGGCGGCGGTCGATGCGGTGCGCAGCTCCGCGGACGGCCGCGCCGTGCTCGCCGTGCGCGTTTCGGGCACGGTCGAGGTGGTGGTCGAGGCGCCGGGTCACGTGACGGCCCGCTCCGACCCGGTCGCCCTGCCGTTCGACCGGCCGCTGGAACTGGAGCTGGCGCGCGGCGGGCGGCTCCGCGGCGAGGTGCTGGACGCCGCCGGCGCGCCCCGCCCCGGCGCCCGCGTCCGCGTCGTCGGTTCGGGACTGTGGCCGGCCCGCGAGTTTCCCGCCGACGCCTCGGGGCGCTTCGACGCCGGCATGCTGCCGCCGGGCTTCTACGAGGCGGAGGCGTTCGAGGCGTCGGACGTCTCGGCGCTGGAGCGCGGGATCGAAGTCAGGCCCGCGGAGGAGACCGCCGTCCGGCTGACGCTGGCCCCCGGCGGGTTCCTCGCCGGCCGGCTCGCCTTCGAGGGCGGGGCCGGCGGGGCGGAGGGCGCCGTCGTCACCGTCCACGGCCTGCGGGCGCGGCTCGTCCCGATCCGCGCGACGCCCGCCGCCGACGGCCGCTTCCGCGTGGGTCCGCTCCCGCCGGGCCGCCACCTGGTGCGGGCGGTCGCCGAGCCGTTCCTGCCGGGCGAGGCGTGGGCCGAGGTGGCGGCGGGGGAGACGGTCGAGGTGGCGCTGGCGTTGCGCGCGGGACGGACCCTGCGCGGTCGCGTGGTGGGCCCCGACAACGCTCCGGTCGCTGGCGCCCGGCTGACGCTCTCCGGCCGCGCCGACGACGGGACGTTCGTGCTGCGCTCTCCCACCACCGAGGCGCTCGCGGCGCTCGACCGCCGCGGCCTGGCCCCGGTCGGCCGGCTGCTGCCGATCGGCGAACTGGGGGTGCTCGAAGGACCGCTCCCGCCCATCCCGCCCCGTCCCTTCGCCTGGCTCGACGGCCGCCCGCCCGAACCGGCCGGGCGCGAGGAGACGCCGCCCGCGGCCGGACGGGACGGCCCGCCGCCGCTGACCACCGACCGGCAGGGCGAGTTCCTGCTGGAGGGGCTGCCGCCCGGGAAGTTCGCCGTGACGGTCGTGCACGCCGACTTCGCGCCGCTCGCGCAGGACGTCGCCGTCGCGGCGGCGGAGCCGGTGACGACCGTCGTGCTGCGGCTGGCCGAAGGATGCACGCTGGCGGGGCTGGTGCGGGACGAACAGGGCCGGCCGGTGGCCGGCGCGAACGTGCGCATCCTCTCGGGCGGCATGGAGCCGCTCGTCTGGCAGACCGACGAGGGGGGCCTGTTCACGGCGCGGCACCTGCCGGCGCACGTCGCGCTGCGCGCGCAGCTCCCGGGCTACTTCGCCGCCGACCTCGAGCTGGATCTGACCGGGACGCCGTGCGCGGGGCAGGCCGACGTCGTGCTGCGCCGGCTGGGGGGACGCGTCGCCGGCCGGGTGCTCGACGCCCGCCGGTTCCCGATCGCCGGGGCGCGGGTCCGGATCGAGCCGGCGGCGGGGGAGGCGCGCTGGGCCGCCCAGGGGACGGTCTCCGCCACCGACGGGGCCTTCTCCGCGCCCGCGCCGGCGGAGGGGCGGGTGCGCGTCGCGGCGAGCCACCCGGACTACGTCGAGACCGCGATCGAAACCGCGCCCGCCGAGGACCTCGAGCTGGTCCTGCGGCGCGGCGTGCGCCTGCGGGGCACGGTGGTCGATGAGGTCGGCCGGCCGGTGGCGGCCGAGGTCTCGGTCCGCGCCGACGGACGCGAGCTGCGCGCGGTGCGCGCCGGCCCCGACGGTTCGTTCGACGCGGGCCGCGTGCCCGCCGGCACCTACGAGCTGCGCGGACGCGCCGAGGGCTTCGCGGACGCGACGGTGTGGACCGGGGTCGATGAGCCGGAGCGGGACTCGGCGGCGGCCGAGCGCAGCGTGGAGCTGGTGCTGCGGCGCGGGGTGACGCTGGAGGGGAGGGCGGTGGATCGCTTCGACGAACCGGTGGCCGGCGCGCGGATCGAGGCGCGGCTGCGCGGCTCCCGGCTCGCCACGCGCGAGGCGCGCACCGGCGACGACGGCCGGTTCGTCCTCCCCGGTCTGCCGCCCGGGACGTGGGACGTCATCGCGGAGCGGGAGGGGCTGGGGCGCGTCGCGGGCGACGCGACGCTGGACATCGGGGTGCGCGGCCGGCCGGTGGAGTTGAAGTTCCGCGACGCGGCGCTGCCGCGACCCGAGCCCGGCGCGGCGGCCGGGCCTCCGGAACCGACCGCCTCGGGTCGCGTCGGCTACTCGCAGGCCAACGACGAGGTGCTGGTGCGGGTTCCGGCGGCCTATCACGCGCCCGGCACCGACCCGCTGTTGGCCGGCGACCGGATCCTCGTCGTCGAACGCGAGGCGGTGACCGACCTCGAGCAGCTCCGCCGGGTCCTCGCGCGGTTCCACCGCGCGACCGTCTCCGTGGCGGTGCTGCGCGACGGGCGCCGCCGCTTCCTCACCGTCGACCGCCAGGCGCTGCTCGCCGAAGGCTGGTGATGCCCCGCGCGATCCGCCGGCGGTGCGCCGCGGAGGGAGCGCCGTCGCCGCCGCGCGCGGCCGGCCGGCCGTTCACGGCGGCGGCACGGAGACGGCGAGCGCCCGGTAGCCCACCGGGACCCCGCCGGACGACGCCTGGACCACGAGGAGCCGCTCCCCGCCGCGCTGGTAGTCATAGGTGAAGGTGAAGCACGGGCCGCCCGACGCCTCCCCGAGGAACCAGGTGTCGGTCCAGAACCGGAGGCGGTCCGCTCCGGGGGCCTCGACCGTGAACAGCATCCGCCTCCGCTCTCCGACGACGCCGCCGTCGTCCAGCTGCACCCGGATCGGGATGCCGGCGTCGTACTGCCACGGCATCGCGCGGGCGGCGTCGAACGAGAGCACGGCCGAGAGCGCCTGGCCGACGAACGCCGACAGTTCGGCCTCGGAACTGGTCGTCTCGGGGACCGAGACCGCCACCAGGTACCGTTCGCCGGAAGAGAGATCCACGACGACGCCGTGGTCGAGGATGTCGTCGCCCGGGACGTATCCCGGCTTGTTGTAGATCACCGCGTCGGCCCCGAACCGGTCGAGGATCGCCGGCTCGAAGAAGGACGGAGCGTCGGCGAGGGCGGTCTGGAGGCCGAGGACGTCCTGCGGGGCGAGGTCGAACCGTTCGGCGTCCGGAATCTCGTCGTGCAGCACGACCCGCCGCAGCGCGTTCAGCAGTTCGAAGAGGTTGGCGCAGTTCCCCTCCCGCGGGCAGGCGTAGTCGCCGGTGCCGACCCTCCGCGGAACGCTCGCCGTCCGGCTGCCCTCGACGAACTCCAGGGCCGGCGACACCCGGAGGCTCCCGGCGTAGCCGTAGCGCCGCTGGATCACCGTCGCCGGCAGGTCCCGCTCGGGCGACAGGAACACCGTGTTCAACCGGTCGAACCCGGCGATCTCCACGCACCGGTCGTAGTCGGCGTTCGAGCTCACGGCGATGGCCGGCGTGTAGATGTCCCGTACCCTCCGCGTGAACACGGTCCCGTCGTCGTAGCGCATCGTCACCGTGGCGTCGCCCGTCAGGCCGAGCTCGGCGAGGAAATCGAGCGCGCCGGCGGCGGCGAGCAGCTTCACCGTGGACGCGGGCCAGAAGTCGAACGAGAAGGCGCTCCCCGAGAGGTCGTAGAGCTGGTAGGCCGGCTGGCCCACGCCGGCCACGACGCGCCCGACGAGGATCTCGGAACCGCCGGGGGGCGCGTAGCCGTGCGCCGCGAACCAGGGAGCCAGGGAGTAGCCATCGATCGCATAGGGCGCTTGGCGATGCCAGGGCCACGGTCCGAGCGCATCGTCGCGGATGCCGGAACAGACCGCGCCCGCATCGTCGCCGTCTTCGACCGGACCGTCGCCGCCCGCCTCGTCGGCGAGTCCCTCGTCCGGCGCGTCGAAGACGTCGCGGCCCGCGTCGTCGGGGGGAGCGTCCGCCGGCGGAACGTCCGGGACGCCGTCCGGACCGGGATCGTCCGGCGCGTCCGGAACGTCCTCCGTATCGAGCGCCTCGATCGCACCGCCCTCGTCGCCCGACCCGTCGGCCGTCCCGTCCACGTCCTCGGCTCCCGGCGAGCCCGCGCACCGGCAGACGGTAGCGCAGCACAGGACGACCAGGGCGAGTCGCGCTCGACCGGCGGACCGGCAACCGTTCCCTTGCCGCATGATCCTCCTCCGAATGTGGTTCCACGCGCCTCCACGGGGCCGTGCGCTCCCCGCGTCTCCCGTTCGGTCGGCCGCGGCCGTTCCGCCGGCCAGCGCCGTGGCCGGGGGACCGTCCCGGCCCGCACCGATCGATCACGGGGGAATGGGGCGGCAGGCTCCCTCCTCGCAAGCGGAGTCCGCGGGGCACCGGTGCTCGCAACTGCCGCAGTTCCGCGGGTCGTTCAGGACGTCGGTACACCCCGTCGAGCACTCGACCAACTCGCCGGGGCACGTGCAGACGCCGTCCACGCAGTCGGCGCCCCTGGGGCACGACGTCTCGCAGCCGCCGCAGTGCTGCGGGTCGGAACGGGTGTCCACGCAGGCCGTTCCGCAGGGGGTCAGACCGGGGTCGCACGAAACATCCGCGGTGTCGGAGACATCCACCTCCACGCCGTCGGGAGCGTCGCGGGCGTCCCCGTCCGCGTCGGTGTCGCCGCCGGCATCCTCCGTCCCGCCTCCGTCCGTTGCGGACGGCGGAAGACAGAGCAGGTCGCAGCCCTGCCCCTCGCAGGCCGCGGGGTGCTCGAAGCCGGTCTGGCAGTCGCACGTCGCCCGATCGCCCTCGACGCGGCACGCGCCGTGGTCCGAGCAATCCACCCCTTCGCACGGGTTGGCCGGGTCGTCCGCCACGCAGGACAGCGATACGGGGTGGAACCCCGGCAGGCAGACGCAATAGGCGCTTCTTCCGTCGGGGAGGCAGAAGCCGCGAGAGGAACAGGTGACGCCCGCGCACGGGTTGTCGTCGTGTTCGTCGCACGAAGCCGCTCCGACCAGCGCGGTCGCCGCCAGGAAGAGGGTCGCAAGTCGTCCGTGGGTCATCGTTCGTCCATCCGCCCGTCCAGAATACGAGGGGCGGACCCGGACGGCAAGGGGAGGGGCGGCCAGGGTGTCGCCGAAGTCCGCATCGCCGGCCGGCGCGAGGCTTGTCGGCGGCGACTCTGGCGAGGCCCTGGAGGGGCGGCCCGTTCGATCCGCCGCCGCCGATGTCCGCGCCGGCGATCCGCCGTTCCGCTGCGCGGCCCGGTCGGTTGCGCCGCCGTGGTTCGCAACGGCCGAGGCGCTGCCTCGGTTGCCGCCCCAGCACTCGAGGCGTAGACTACGATGGTCCAGCAGGGAGGACCTCATGGCGCGATCCGCGATCCGGCCGACGGTGACGCAGAGGGTGCGGCGGTTCCTGGCGGCGGAGGGGGTGGAGGTCAGGCCATGGGCCGACCTCGACGCCGTCTACGTCGAGCTCTACCGTCTGATGAACCGGCGGCGGGACGACCCGACGTTCTGGGGACCGCTCGCCGGTCTCCTGCGCGAGGTCGCCGAGGACGTCACGGACCCGGCCTCGTCGCGGCGGCTGCCGGCGCCCCAGGCCGAGCTGCTGGCGGGCTGGGAGATCCGGTCGCTGGTCGACGACCTGCGCCGGGCGCTGCCCGGCGGCGATGTCCCGGTGGAGAAGACGGCGGTGCGGCGCTTCGGCGCGAAGCTCCCGGCCGCGGTGCTCGGCGGGTTCCTGTTGCTCGGTCTGGCGGCGGTCGGCTGCAACGAGGACTCGAGCGACGGGACGCCGGAGTGCACGCCGGCCGGCGCCACCACATGGGCCGACGGCTGCGACCTGCCGAATTCCTCCGTCCTGTGGTGCAGCCTGGCGACGTCCTCGATGGACCCGGGCCACAAGAGCAGCCTCTGCGGCTGTTTCGCGCGGCTGAGCGGGAGCTGGAGCGAGGGGCTGACGGAGCTGTTCTCCACGGAGCCGCCCGAGGTGGTCGCGGCGACGCTGGAGGAGATGCTCGAGTGCTGCGCGGGTTCGGCCGCGCTCGGGCAGCCGTTCCCGGCGGACCCTCCGCCGAATCCCGATGAGCTGTGCGAGGCGACCCCGATCTACAAGGGCGTCTCGTTCTGATGGACCATCCCGTCGACCATCTGCCCCGCGTTCCGCGCCTGTGTTTCTGGGAGATCACCGACGCCTGCAACCTGCGTTGCGTGCACTGCGAGCAGAGCGCCGGGACGCGACGGCCCGACGAGCTGACCACCGAGGAGGCGCTGCGGCTGGCGGACGCGCTGGTCGAGGCGGGCGTGGAGTGCGTGAACCTGACGGGGGGCGAGCCGCTGCTGCGCCCGGACTGGCCGCGTCTCGCCCGGCGCTTCGCGGACCGCGGCGTCCGGGTGGTGGTGATCACGAACGGCGTGCTGGTCGACGAGGCGATGGTCGCGCGGATGCGGGAGGCCGGCGTGTCGGGGGTCGGGGTGTCGCTGGACGGGGAGCGGGAGGTGCACGACGACATCCGGCGGCCGGCGACGGCGGGTCTCGGTTCGGTCTACGACCGGGCGCTCCGCGCGATCGACCTCGTCGGCGCGTCGCCGCTGGACCTGGCGGTGATCACGCAGCTGCACCGCCGGAACGCGGGCCGGCTGCGCGAGCTCCACGAATGCCTCGCGTCGCGCCGCGTCGCCGCCTGGCAGCTCCAGATCTGCATGCCGCTCGGCCGGCTGCTCGAGCATACCGAGCGGTATCTGATCGACCCGGCGGACCTGCCGCAGCTCGAGCACGACGTCGCGGAGCTGATTCGCGACGGCCGGGTGCCGATCCGGGTCGCCGACAACCTGGGCTACTACGGGCGGGAGGAGGCGACGCTGCGCCGGCTCCCGGACGGG
>JAAZOP010000325.1 GCA_012797735.1 Myxococcales bacterium | reverse complement strand
CGCCCGGGGCGCGCGCGCGGCGAAGCCGGGCGTCAGCCCTCCTCCACCGGCGGAAGCGCCGGCGGCTCGGGCTCGCACGTCACCCGGTTCCCTCCGCCTTCCTTGCTCCGGACCATCCACGCCTCGGCCCGGCGCACGAGCAGTTCCGGCGTGTCGTCCGGCGCGGCGCGCGTCGCCCCGATCGAAACCGTGACGTCCACGCGGCCGTCCGGTCCGTCGAAGCCGGACCGCTCGACAAGTTGCCGGAGCTTCTCGCAGAAACGGCGGAGCGGCTCGCCGCCGGCCAGACGCGCCAGCACCACGAACTCCTCGCCGCCCCAGCGGTAGACGGCGTCGGTTCCCGAGCGTACGCCGTGGTACAAGGTCCGGGCGACCATGCGGAGCACCCGGTCGCCGGCCTCGCGCCCCGCGCGGTCGTTGATCCGGGCGAGCCCGTCGGGATCGACGAGCGCGAGGGCCAGCGGAACGCCGTGCAACCGCAACCCGTCGAGACGGCGCTCCAGCGCCCGCTCGGCCGCGACGCGGTCGCCGAGGCCGGTCAGCGGTTCGAGCGGCGCCTCCTCTTCCAACTCCTCCGTCTGGCGCTGGATCACGATCCGCGGCGTGTTGTCCGAGAGGATCCCGACCGCTCCGGCGGTCCGGCCTCCGGTTCCGGGAACGGCGAGCGTCCGGAGGCGAACCGGGAGCAGGTGCCCCTGCCGGTGCCGCAGCCATGCGTCCGCGTCCCGCGGTTCTCCGGCGCGCAACGTCTCCGCGAGCGGCTCGATGCCGGACGGCGACTCGGCGGCTTCCCCGGGAATGCGCACCAGCAGGTCGGCGGGAAGCGTCCGCCCGACCATCTCCTCCGCCGACCAGCCGGCGAGCTGCTGCGCCGCGGCGTTCCAGAAGACGACGCGGAGGTCCGGGTCGACCATGAGCGCGCCGTCGAACATCCGCTCGGCGAACGAACGCCAGTCGGGTTGTCCTGCGTCCGTCCGCCGCTTCCTCACGGAGACGGAGTATACCGAATTCGCGTCACGGGGTGGATTCCTCGGGGTCGTTTCCGGCGCCGCCCGCGCCGGCGCTCCCGTCGCGCCGCTCGTCGGCCGGCGGCGCGGTGCAGCGGTAGCGCCCGCTCGCATCGAGCGCAAACCAGTCCCCCTCCCGCGGCGGATGCTCGTGCTCGGAGAAGACGATCGCCTGGTAGGTCTCGACCCGCAGCTCCGGGTCGCGCCAGCATCGTTCGGGCGCGCCGTGCTTCCGGCACAGGTGGCCGAGGAACTCCTCCCGGTCCGGCAGGTCCTCCCAGACCTGCGGCAGGAACGTGGAACTGCCCCACGGGCTGTGCAGGATCACACCGTCCACGAGCGGGCGCAGGCGGTCGCGCAGGTCCTCCGGAGAGGAGAACTCGAACGGCTGCGGGGTGGTCAGGATGCTGATGTCGATCACCAGGCCGGGCAGTTCCGGCGCACGGACGGGAGGGAAACGACCGTCGGCGAACGCGGCGGCGCGCGCCCGGTCCATGACGTTCTCCCACAGCGGCGTCTGCGCCTCGAACATGCCGATGCACCCGCGCAGGTCGCCGTCGCTCGTGTTGAGCGTCACGAAGCAGGCCAGCGGCTTCGCGAGGTACGGCGTGATGCAGGACGGATCGAGTTCCGGGGGGTTCTCCCCGGCGAGCCGTCGATCGATCGCGGCCCGCGCCAGCGCGAGCAGCAGGCGCCGCTCGGCCGGCGTCGGCCCCTCCCCCTCGTGTTCCACGGCCGCCGCCCCGGCCGCCGGCGCGCCGCCGGACGCGGAGGCGACGTCGGCGGCGGGAGCCGGAGCGTTCCCCGCCTCGGTCGTGCGCGCCCCCCGGGTCCCGCAGCCCGGAGCCAGGATCCACACCGCGAGCCACCAGACCGGAACTCGCATCTTCCGTTCCCTCCCCGGAGCCGCCGCCGTCCGGACGTCAGTCGCACGCCGGATGGGCGGCGAGAAACGCCGCCAGCGCCAGGACGGCTCGGGCTCCACGAACTGCGTCTCGTTCGGACACGGCCGCACCTCCCCCGCACGGCACCGCCTAGAAGCTCTCGCCCGGCGCGCAATGGTAGAGGTCCATGAAGACCTCGTATTCCCGATCCGGGCACGGCACGATGTAGAGATCGATGATCGTTCCGCAGCGCCCGCCGGGGCCGACGTTGCCGGCTCGCGAATCGTGCGCGGTCACCGGGTCGGAGAAGGGATGCGACCCGTCCGGACAGGTGAGCCGCATCAGCCAGTCCACCTGGCCCATCACCCCGCACACCTCGACGGGCCGCGCCTGCGACGTCCGGACCTTGGCCACCTTCGTCTGGTGGATGGCCCACCGCTCGTCGGCCGACTCCGCCGGCCAGGCGATCGGGCCGAAGCCGTCCGGCAGTCCCGCCGTGGGGCACGGCAGGGGCGTCGAGACATCCGCCGTCTCGTCCCCCTCCGGGCCCGGGGTCGCCGTCCCGTCGGCCTGGAGGACGGACGAGGATCCGGGCTGCGGTTCCCGCGCCCCCTCCCCCGTGGCCGCGGGCCCGCAGCCGAGCCCGAACGAAACGAGCGCCGCCGCCGGCAGACCGATCCCGAAACCTCCGCGCTTCATCCGGCCCTCCTCTCCGGCACCGCCGCGGTCGCCCGCGCACGGTCCCCGCGTCGCCGCACATCGCCACGATCCTCCACGCAGGCACGCCCGGTCAAGGACCTCGGTCGCGTCCCAGGGTGTCGCCGAAGTCCGCATCGCCGGCCGGCGCGAGGCTTCCGGCTCCAGGAGCGACAGGTCGATCGTGATTCCGCCGGCCTGCAGCCTCGAGCCCGGAGCCTGGAGCCCGTCAGGCATGGGCGGCGGCGACTTGGGCGAGGCCCTGGTCGCGTCCCGGCGCCCGGAGCCGGAACCGCCCCCGTCCGCCCGCTCGACGTGGTACCATGCCGCCGGGAGGTGACGGATGGAAGGAACCGGCGGCACGACACGACGGATGCGCTGGGCGGCGCTGTGCGCGGCGGCGATGCTGCCGCTGGGCGGCTGCGGCGACGACGACTCCTCGCCCGATACCGGCGGGGACGACGCCGCGGGGGCCGACGCCGACGGCGACGGCGCGGACGGCGACGCGGATGCGGATGCGGACGGCGACGCCGACGCCGACGGCGACGGCGACGCGGGCGCCGACGGGACGGGAGCCGACGGCGATGCCGACGGCGACGGCGATGGAGACGCCGATGCCGGCACCGGAGGACACTATTTCCCGCCCGGTGCGATCTGGACGCAGGACGTCTACGACACGCCCGCGGCGAGCTACTCGGCGGCGACCATCGCCGCGTTGCGGGCGGCGGGAGGCTGGGGCAACGGCGACGTGTTCCAGATCGATTTCTCGATCGAGGTGCTGCACGACGACGGGACGGCGCCGATGCGGACGTTCATTCCGACGGACGACTTCTTCGAGCCGGACTGCGACCTGGTGCCGATGCCGGTGCCGGCCGGCGGTGCCCTGGAGGGGGAGGACGGCTATGAGTGCGTGTCGGACGGGGACTGCCACCTGATCGTGCATCGCGGCACGCAGCTCTACGAGATGTGGCGGGCGAACATCGTCGGCTCGACGTTCTACGGCGGCTGTCTGGCCGTCTGGGATCTGACGCGGGTCTACGGGCCGAACGGGCGTGGGGCGCAGTGCACGAGCGCCGACGCGGCGGGGTTCCCGATCGCGCCGCTGCTGTTCACGGCGGACGAGGTGGCGGCGGGGGAGATCGCGCACGCGATCCGCTTCATCCTGCCGAACAACCGGATTCGCGCGCGACACTACGTCCCGCCGGCGACGCACGGGACCAACACCTCGGGCGGCGACGCCTGTCCGAGCTACGGGGTGCACCTGCGCCTGCGCCGCGACTACCCGCTCGAGACGCTCCCCAACGACGCAGCGCGGGTCGTGGCGCGGGCGCTGCAGCACTACGGGATGTTCCACGCCGACGGCGGCAACATCGCGCTCACCGCCCAGAGCGACCGCTTCACGACGGCGAAATGGGACGGCCTGCTCGGCCCCCGCGACCTGGCGGCCCTGGACGTGGAGGACTTCGAGGTGATCGACCACGGCCCGCCGGTCTACGTGACCTACGACTGCGTGCGGGAACCGTAGGAACCCGCGACGGACTTCGGCCCCCCGCCGCGGGGCCGGAACGGACGGCCGCCCGCCGCCCCCGGGCCGCACGACGGCGTCCCGCGCCGGCCCCGAGCCTCCGGGCGGACGCTAGCGCCGCTGCTTGGCCAGTTCCTCCTCGCGGAGCACGCGGCGCAGCACCTTGCCGACCATCGTCTTCGGCAGCTCGCTGCGGAATTCGATCATCGACGGCACCTTGTAGTGCGCCATGTTCTCCTTGCACCAGGCGATGATGTCGTCGGCGGTCGTCTTGCCCTGGGCGTGGGGCTTGAGCACGACGAAGGCCTTGAGGTCCTCGCCCGTGCCGCCGGACGGCACGCCGATCACGGCGGCCTCGAGGATATCCGGGTGGGAGAAGAGGTAGTCCTCGACCTCCTTGGGGAACACGCTGTAGCCCTTGTGCTTGACCAGGTCGCGGGCGCGGTCCTTGATGAAGGTCCAGCCCCGTTCGTTCATGTAGCCGACGTCGCCCGTGTGGAGCCACCCGTCGCGCAGCGCCCGCGCGGTTTCCTCGGGCCGACGGAAGTAGCCCTTCATCACCTGCGGCCCCCGGACGCAGATCTCGCCGACCTGGTCCTCGCCGAAGCCGAGGACCCTGGTGCCGGTCTCGAGGTCCATGATCCGGCAGTCGGTGTTGGGGAACGGCAGGCCGATCGAGCCCAGCACGCGCTCCTGGCCCTCGGGCAGCCGGAACGGGTTGGCGTGGACCACCGGCGAGGACTCGGAGAGCCCGTAGCCTTCCACGACCAGGGCGCCGAACTTCCTCTCGAAGGTGAGTTGCACCTCGCGCGGCAGCGGGCCGGCGCCGGAGAGGCAGCGGGTCAGCGGCCGCAGGTCGTACTTCTCGAGGCCCGGGGTGTTGTTGATCTTGTTGAACAGCACGGCGACGCCGGGCATGCAGAGCTGCGTGCCGCGGCCCCACTTCTCGAGCGTGGCGGCCCAGTCGTGCAGGCTCTCGGGCGGCCGCGGGAAGAGCAGCATGAAGCCGCCGGTGGCGACCGCGATGTTCATCACGCAGGTCATCGCGAACACATGGAACAGCGGCAGCACGCCGACCCACCCGCCGTCGCGCGGGAAGTCCTCGCCGATCCAGGCTTTGCCCGACAGCGCATTGCTCACCAGGTTGAACGCGGTGAGCATCGCGCCCTTCGGCGTGCCGGTCGTCCCGCCCGTGTACTGGAGCACCGCCAGATCCTCGACCGGATCGATCTCGACCGGCGGCACGTTGGGCGCCACCCGGAGCAGGTCGGTCAGCCGCAACGCGTGCGCCGGCAGATCGCCGGTCGGAATCTTCTTCAAGAGCTTCCCCAGCAGCACCTTCAGCGGCGAGAAGCCGCACAGGTCGACGATGTTCGTGCCGATCAGGTGCTGGACCTTCGTCTCCGGCAGCGCCTTCCCCGCCGCCTCGTAGACGGCGTCGAGGACGATCAGCGCCTTGGCCCCGGAGTCGTTGAGCTGGTGCTTGATCTCGAGCGGCTTGTAGGTCGGGTTGATCGCGGTGACGGTCAATCCGAGCCGCTGGCAGGCGAAGAACGCGACCACGAACTGGTGCGAGTTCGGGAGCATCAGCGCGACGACGTCTCCCTTGACCAGACCGAGCCGGTGGAGCGCGGTGGCGAGGCGGTCGACGAGGTCGTCGAGCTTTCGGTAGGTGATCACCGAGTCGAGGAACACGACGGCCTTGTCGTCGGGGTAGCGCTGCGCGGTCTGGCGCAGCAGCTCGCCCAGCCCGATCTTCGGAAAATCGATGCACTTCGGCACGCCGACAGGCCAGTCGCCGTACCAGGGTCGTTCGCCCAGACTCTGCTCCGCCATCTTCCAACCTCCATGGCCGGCGGGACCGGCCGACGCGGCCGGTGCGCCCCCCTCGCCTCGCGTTGTCGAGGGAGCCGCGTTCATACCACGGCCCGCCCGGCGGGTCCAACCATCCGCCCGTCCCCGCCAGGGTGTCGCCGAAGTCCGCATCGCCGGTCGGCGCGAGGCTTCCGTTGCCCACGGCCCTGGCGGGCCATCCGCGAATCACGAAAACGCTGGGCGGATGAGCAGGGGATGGGCGATTTCCGGGGCAGGTTCCAGGAGCGACAGGTCGATCGTGATTCCGCCGGCCCGCAGCCTCGAGCCCGGAGCCCGTCAGGCATGGGCGGCGGCGACTTGGGCGAGGTCCTGCCGTCCCCGCCCCGGCTCCGCGCCCGGCGGCGTCACTTCCCCCCGGCGCCGGTCCCCCCGGCGCGGGCGTCCGGGTCCCGGCGGCCCGAGCATCTCGAGACCCGCGCGCCGGGACGACCCGTGGATGCCTCGCCGCGCCGGGGGCGGATGTGGTAGGGATCGGCCCCATGGAAACCGAGCCGACCAAGCTGATCGCGGGGCTGCCGGAGAACGCGTTTCGCGAACTCAAGGACGGCGAGACGTACACGCCGTTGATCCCGGACGAGCGGGGGGTGCTGGAGGTGACCCGCCGGGCGGTCGCGATCGGGCTGGCGATGGCGGTCTTCTTCTCCGCGGCCGTCGCCTACCTGACGCTCAAGCTGGGCCAGGGGCTCGAGGCGGCGATCCCGATCGCGATCCTGGCGATCGGGATGTCGCAGCTCTTCCGCCGCAAGAGCACAATGCTGGAGAACGTGACGATCGTGGTGTTGGGCGCCACGAGCGGCATCATCGTCGGCGGATCGGTGTTCGTGATGCCGGCGATCTACATCCTCGGCATCGAGGAGCACTCGAGCTTCTTCCAGATCCTGTTCGTCCCGCTGCTCGGGGCGGTCCTCGGCGTGCTGTTCCTGATCCCGTTCCGCCGCTACTTCGTCGCCGAGATGCACGGCAAGCTGCCGTTCCCGGAGGGGACGGCGACGACCGAGGTGCTGGTGGCGGGGGAGCGGGGCGGCCGGCAGGCGCTGGTGCTGGTCCGATCGATGATCGTCGGCGGCGTGTTCGACCTGCTGGTGGCGATGAAGGCGTGGCGGGAGAGCTTCACCACCGAGATCGTCGGGTTCCTCGCGCCGCTGACGCACAAGGTCAAGGCGGTCTTCGCGCTCAACACCACCGCCGCCATCGCGGGCCTCGGCTACCTGATCGGCGTGCGCTACGCGCTGTTCATCCTCGCCGGTTCGTTCTTCTCGTACTTCGTGATGGTCCCCGTCTTCGCGCACCTGGGGCAATTCATGTCGCTGCCGATCCAGCCCGGCGACCCGCCGCTGGCCTGCCAGAGCGCGGTGGATCTGTTCGACAACTACGCGCGCAAGGTCGGCATCGGCGCGATCTTCGCGGCCGGCATCATCTCGATCATCCGGATGCTGCCGATCATCTTCCAGGCCTTCGGCAAGGCGTTCGGCGAGATGTTCCGCCGGCGCGGCGGCGACGAGCCGGTCCGCGCGGCGCCGCGCATCGACCGCGACATCCCGATGAAGCTGGTCGTGCTGATGATGCTGGGGATCGCCGTCGTGCTCTGGTTCTACCTGCGGTTCGGCGTCCTGGCCGACGTCGATTCGCCCAACGCGCTGTCGACGGTCGCCGTGCTGATGATGTACGTCGTCTCATTCCTGTTCGCCGCCGTCTCGGCCTGGGCGGTCGCGATGATCAGCGTCACCCCGATCTCGGGCATGACGCTCACCACGCTGCTCCTCTCCGCGCTGATCCTGACCCGCCTCGGCCTCCACGGCGACCTCGGCATGCTCGCCATGCTGCTCATCGGCGGCGTCGTCTGCACCGCCCTCTCGATGACCGGGTCGCTCGTCACCCAGTTCAAGATCGGCTACTGGGTCGGCGCCACCCCCTCCCGCATCCAGTGGGGCAACATCCTGGCCTCGGTCGTCTCCGCCGTCGTCGTCACCGCGGTGATCCTGCTCTTCGACCAGGTCTACGGCTTCGAGAACCGCGACCTGCTGCCCGCGCCGCAGCCCAACGCGATGGCCGAGGTCGCGCGCAGCGTGATGCAGTCGGCCAACGTCCCGTGGTTCCTCTACGGGCTGGGCGCCGTGGTCGCCGTGATCATCGAACTGCTCGGCGTCTCCTCCCTCGCCGTCGCCCTCGGCATGTACATCCCGATCGAATACAACTCGCCGATCCTCTTCGGCGCGATCGTCGCCCACCTGGTCAAGAAGAGCGGCAACTCCGAGGCGGTCGGCCGGGCCCGCTACGACCGCGGCCTGCTCGTCTCCTCCGGCCTGATCGCCGGCGGCGCGATCGTCGGCGTCCTGACCGCCCTGGTCCGCTGGATCGAAGCCCAGACCGGCGCCACGATCCTCCCCGACCTCGGCAACGAGGGCGCCTTCGGCAACTGGCTCGGCCTCGCCATGTTCTTCGGCATCTGCGGCTACATGGCCTGGGACGCCTGGAGGGGGGCGAAGGGCCCCACCCCCGGCGAAATCCGGGAGGGCGGGACCTAGGACTCCCTCGAGGGACCAACGACCCGGCCCGCGAACAGCGGCGCCCCGAACCGCCGGTCCGATCCTCGAATTCGATACCGGTCACGGATCCCCGGAGGACCCAGGTCCGTAGACAGCTTCCGCCATGAGCGATTCGCGCCTGCCGGAACCGGCCTCGAACCCCACGGCGTGGAATCCGGCCGAGGACCCGGACACCCTCCGGCGCGGCCTGCTCGACGCACGGCCGGGCCAATGGCGTCCGGTGATACCATCGTCCTTCCAGGGTGTTCTGTCGCTGCTCCTCCAGCCAAGGATGATGGATCCGTTCGGCGGGAGGCGGTCATGATCCGCTGCGGGGTGTGCGGGGCCGAGCAGTCGGGCGACGCCGAGGTCTGCTGGGGCTGCGGCGCCGCCATCGAGAGTGCCCCGCCGCCGGCCTCCGACCGCCGGGACGAGGGGCCGGCGGCTTCGGCCGGGCCCGGGCCGAGTCCAGCCGCCTCCGCTTCTCCTCATCCTCCTTTCCCTGCGCCCCGCTGGATCGTCGCCGTCGCCGCGCTGCTCGCCGGCTGCGCGGCCCTCCTCTGGGTGATGCTGCAGTTCGCGATCGGCCCGGCGCCAGCGGCCGGTGGTGGGTCCGAGGCGGCGGTGACGGCGGCGGCCGGGGACGCCCGGAGCCCCGACGGCCGCGATGTGCTCGCGGGGCCGTGGGGCGCTCCGTGGGGCGGAGGCGAGGGCGCCTCGGCCGGGGCCGACGCGAAGCTCGACCCGGACGCGCTCCCGTATCGCGGGAGCGACGACCCGCTGGTGGCGATCGTCGAGTTCGGCGACTACGAGTGCGAGTTCACGCGGAAGGTCGAGCGCACGCTGGCACGACTGCTCGGGCGATTCGGCGGGGACGTCCGGGTGGTGTTCGTGCACAACCCCCTGCCGATTCACGACCACGCGCGGCTGGCCGCGCGGGCGGCGGAGGCGGCTCGTCGGCAGGGTCGCTTCGGGGAGATGCACGAGCGGCTGCTCGCGGCGGAGGGCAAGGTCGAGGAGGCGGATGTGCTGCGCATCGCCCGGGACCTCGACCTCGACGTGCCCCGTTTCCGCGCCGACCTCGACGGCTGGGCCAAGGACACCGTGGCCGGGATGGCCGAGTTCGCCCGGAAGCACGGCATCCGCGGCACGCCGCACTTCGTGATCGGCGGTCGCGTCGTCGAAGGGGCGCGTCCCGAGGAGATCTTCGCCAAGGTGATCGAGGCGGCGCTCGAGGACGCCCGCCGGCGACTCGCCGACGGCAAGTCGCGGCGCGAGGTCTACGGCGAATCGCTCGCGTTTCTCGCCGGCGGTTGACGCCGCCGTCGCGGGCGGCCGCATACACCGTACGATCCCGTCGTACGGTCCGGAGGCTCCTCCCCGGGGCGCCGTCCGGCGTCCGGCCGCGCGCGTCCGCGAACCCGCCGTCCTCCGCTTCCGGCCGCAACCCTCGGAGATCGCGGTCCCGGGCGGCGCCGGCAGGCGGGCGGCGCGCGAGGACCGCCGGCGACGCGTCCGGCGTTGGCCCGGGACCCGCAAGGGTCTCGGGACGACGCGCACCGGGTAGGAACCGCGCGGAAGGAGGGACCGGCGATGACGACGAAGCCGACGCTGTTGGTGGTGGACGACGAGGAGGTGGTGTGCCTGAGCTGCAAGGCGATCTTCGCGCCGCAGGGGTTCGAGGTGGAGACGGTGAACGACCCGCGCGAGGGGTTGGCGCTGGCGCGCGGGCGGCATTTCTCCGCGATCCTGCTCGACATCATGATGCCGCAGATGACGGGGATCGAGTTTCTCGAGCGGCTGCGCGAGTTCGACGCGACGGTGCCGGTGATCATCATCACCGGCTACGCCAGCGTCTCCAGCGCAGCGGAGGCGATGCGCCTGCACGCGTCGGACTACATCCCCAAGCCGTTCACTCCGGACGAGCTGCGGCAGGCGGTGGCCCGCGTCGTCGCGCTGCCGCGGGAGCGCGCGGCGGCGGCGCCCGTCGCGGCGCTGGCCGACTGGACCCCGGCGGGCGGGTGCCTGTTCCTCGACCGCGCCTGGCGCCGGCTCGGCGCCGACGGCACGGTGCTCGCCGGAGCGTTCCTCGGCCGCGAGGAGGCGAAGGCGATCGAACGGCTCCGGCTGCCGGAGGTCGGCGACCGGGTGATCGAGGGGCTGCCGCTGGCGGAGGCGGCCCTGCCCGACGGGCGGCGGATCGTGGTCCCGGCCCCCGCCACTGTGACGGTGGTCGAGACGCACGCGGCGCTCGCGGAGCGGCCCCGGGCCGGGGCGTGGAGCGACCCGTGCGAGGGCGCGTGGCTTGCGCGCATCCGGCTGGATGCGCCCGAGGGCGAGTTGCGGGCGGCACCGCGGCGGGTGCTGCTCGTCCACGCCGACGCGGCGCGCGCCGACGAGCAGGCCGGACGGCTGCAACGCCTGGGGTGCGAAGTCGAGACGGCGGCGAGCGAGGCGGCGGCGGTGGCGGCCGTCGCAACCGCGAGCCCCGGGTTGGTCGTCCTCGACGGCGCCTCGTTCGGCGACGCCGCGCCGGGCCTGCTCGACCGACTGCTCGCGGCCGCCCCCGGCCTCCGGATCGTCGTCGCCGCTCCGTCCGCGTGGCCCCACGAGTCCGCCTGCCGCGCGAGGAAGGTGTTCTACTACGCTGCCGAGCTGTTCGCGGACGACGAGGCGATCGATATCCTCGATTCGGCTTGGCGCCCGGCGCCGCCGCCGGCGACCGCGGCCCCGCACACCGGCCTGCTGCCCGACGCCGTGCGTGTGCTCCGCATCACCAACCGCCACGGGCGTTCCGTGGCGCTCCTCGCGCCCAACGGCGTGTTGCACGAGCGCGACGGCGTGGGGCGGCTCGTGCTGGACGGGATCCGCGAGTTGGGCGTGCCGGCGAAGATCACCCTCGGCTCGGAAGGACTCTCGACCCTCGACATCTGGCGCCTGGCCAAGGAATGCGACCGCGGCTTCCTGCTGATGCCCCAGGACTCCGGCCGGATTCCCGGCACGCTGGTGCGCGAGACGCTCCACACGCCGTGGACGCCCGAAGGGGTGGCCCAGGACCGCATCGTGACCCTGGTGATCCAGGCGGCAGGCCAGGGCGATCCGCTGGCCTTCGACCCCCGGACGAACGAGACGCTGGCCGACCTGCTGCTCGACCGTCTGACCGCCGTCGCCTGACCCAGGCCCGCGCGGCGGTGCATCCTCCGCCCCGCGCGAAGGCCCGGCGCCCTACTCCAGGTCGCCGCCGGTCACGACGAACTTCTCGACCAGCCGCGCCGGGTGGTAGCTGAGCTTGGCGCGCCGCAGGCCCGGGTCGTCCAGGTCCTCCTCGCGGTTGATCCACTCGAACCCGGCGAACTCCTCGCGCAGGAACCACCGGTTGATCACCTGGTACAGCCCCGGCACCGCCGGGTCGGCCTTCTCGAAGTGCTGGACCGCCATCCCCGGGGACAGCGGCTCGCCGACGGCGAACGCGCGGATCGCGCCGTCGACGCGCACCGCCCCGCCGCGCAGCCCGAGCGCGTCCCAGGCGGCGAAGGTCTCGCGCACCGCGTCCGCTTCCGCGCGCAGGTCGGGCCCCTCGTCGCCGGCGTGTCGCCGGTACCACGCCTCGAAGAACGTCGCGCACTCCGCCGTCACCGGCCCCGCCATCCGTTCGTAGCGGCAGTCGTGGGCCGCGAGGCAGCGACGGATCCAGTTGCGCTTGGCGGCGTACCTCCGGCCGGGCAGTTCGATCAGGTCGGCCGTCCGGTACACGTAGTCCGCCGCCGCCCGGTGGGCCTCGACCCGCCAGCCGCGGCGCTCCAGCTGCCGGGCGAGCGGCGCGGAAACCAGTCGCAGGCCGGCCGCCGGGCCGCGCGCGTCGCGCAGCCACCGCAGCAACCGCTCGGCCGACGCCACCGGGTCGGTCGCACCCAGCGGCGGAACGCCGAAAGAGGGCCAACGGATGGAATCGACGACGAGCGCCAGGCCGTCGTCGAGCGCGGCGATCGAGACCGGCAGCGTCCGGCGCCACACCCAGAGGCAGGCGAAGGTCAGATCGGAGATCTCGCCGGGGCTCCGGGCGAGCGCCGACCGGACGTACGGCTGGTCGGCCGGCGCGAGCGGCCGGAAGGCGGGGAACGGCGGAATCTCGGCCCAGGTCAAGGAACCGACCGGTGCGAGCTGCTCCACGCGGACCTGCGAACCTCCTCCGCCCCCGGCAGCGCGCGCGGCTCCGCGAGGAACTCGCCGAGCCGCGGAGCGCCGATGCTGCCACCCGTCCGACCGGCCCGCAAGGGCCCCGGCGACATCCGGATCGGCGGACCGGACATCGGCAACTGCTCACGGAGCGGACTGGTACAAGGGCTACGGACGAACCGAGATCTCGCAGTTGCTCCGCGCGGCGTCAGGCCGTATTCTGCCGCCATGAGACGCGACGCGCGGAGGCGGCGGCAGGCGACGGAACGGCGGGCACCGGCGGCGCTCGCCCTGCTGCCGCTGGCGATCCTCGTTCCGGGCTGCGACGACGCTGTTTCCTCGAGTCCGTGCGAGGGGGTCGACTGTTCCGGCCACGGGGTGTGCCACACCGACGGGTTCTGGCCGCTGTGCTCGTGCGACCCGGGCTGGATCCCGTCCGGCCGCTGGTGCGTTCCGGGGGGCGACGTCGGCGGCGACGCCGATGCGGACGGCCGGGACGTCTCGCGGACCTGCGGCGATGGAGTGACCGACCTGACCGAGGAATGCGACGACGGCAACGCGAACGAGACCGACGGATGCACCTCGCTCTGCACGTACTCGTGCCACCTGGCCGCCGACTGCGAGGACGGCAACGAGTGCACCGAGGACCTGTGCCTGACCGCCGGCGGCGGTCGGGCCTGCTCGTCCTCGCCGGCGCGGGTCGGCGAATCGTGCGACGACGGAAACGAGTGCACGATCGACGAGGTATGCAACGACGCCGGCGAGTGCGTGGGCGAGGCGGCGCCGGCCGACACCTTGTGCGACAATCATCTCTACTGCGACGGCGCCCCGGACGTCTGCGACGGCGCCGGCGCGTGCGTGCCGATGTCGATGCCGCCCTGCCCCGTCGCGGGGTGCGTCGCCGGGTGCGACGAGACGGCCGATGCGTGCGTGCCGGCCGCCGCGGACACGATCTGCCGCCCGGCGGCCGGTGCGTGCGACGTGGACGAACGCTGCGACGGCGTTTCCGTCTCCTGTCCGGACAACGCGTTCGCCGGCGCGGGCGCGCCGTGCGACGACGGCTCCGGCTGCCCGAACGACACCTGCGACGGCGCCGGCACGTGCGTGCCGAACACGAGTTGCTGATTCTTCCGGGAGCAGCGCCCGCGGCCGCCGTCCCGGCGCCACCGTACGCCGCGTCCCTTCACCGTCTCCGCCTGGACGCGAACCCTGTGCCCACGGCAGGCCTGCTTCCGCCGGAACCCTCCGCCGGGCGCGGAGGCGTCCCCACGGACGCCGCACCGCTCGCCGACGTCGCCGCGACGTTCGGCCCCCTTCCCGACGGCTTCGCCCTCGACGTCGTCGGCCGGTCCTGGCCTTCGCGGCACCCTAGGGCGTGATCGTCACCCGCAGCGTGTAGTCGCCCCAGGCCCCGGAGTACAACCCGTCGACGAACAGGTAGTACGTCCCGGCCGCCAGCCGGCCGGCGTCGATCCTCGAGCGCAGCCCGCTGTAGTCGTCGTTGCAGGCGAGTTCCGTGGCCGGGTCACCGCAGTCGGAACGCAGGTAGAGGACGGTGTCCCACGTCGCGGCGGTGATCTCCGCCACGACCGCGGCTTCCTCCGCGAGCACCAGTTCGTAGGCCAAGTCCGGCCCGCCGCTGCCGCCGCAGCTTCCCCGCCCGTCGTCGAACGTCCCGACGGTGGTGCCGCTCCAGGTTCCCGACGTCTCGATCCGCTCCAGCCCGGCGCAGGGGTCCGACGGGTCGGCAACCTCCAGTCCCAGGCTGAACGTTCCCTCCTCGGCCGACTCCACGAGGACGTAGTAGGTACCGGCGTCGAGCATCCGCCACTCGACGAGCGTCGGGTACTCGTACCACTGGCAGGCCACCTCGGCCGCCGTGTTCCCGCACTCGGTGGTCACCACCAGGTACGGCGCCAGGCCGTAGTTTCCGGACAGGGAGAGCGTGACCGCCTTGGGCTCGGCGAGGGTGAAGACGTAGGCGATCTCCTTCATCGGCGTCGAGCTGCAGCTCATGCCGTAGTCGTCGCCGGAGGCCAGCAGGTTGCCGGTCAGGCGCCCGCCGGCGGGGAGTTCGATCGCGCCGGTGCACTGGTCGTTCACCGGCGGCGGGGACGGCGGCGCGGTCGTGATGTCGACGGAGTAGGTGCCGGCGTCCGACGACTCGACCCACAGGTAGTAGGTGCCGGCCGGCAACGCCCCGATCGTCTGGTGGAAAGGCCAGCCGTAGTCGCAGAGCAGGGCGGTGGCCGCGTCGTCGCAATCGGTCTGCAGGGCGACGTACGGGGTGACGCGCGCCGAGGCGACATCGATCGTGACGTCGCTCGGCTCGGTCAGCTCGAACGAGTACACCGTGTCGGCGCCGCGCAACCAGGAGGCGCAGCGGATCGAGAAGTCGTCCCCCATCCGGGTGAGGTCCCCCGTGGCGCGCCCCGGCACGGTCAGCTCGATCGGGTCGTCGCAGCCGTCCCCTTCGGCGGGCGGACCGGCCGGCCAGGCATCGACCCGGATCAGGAACGTCACCGTCTCCCAGCTCGACACGACCACGTAGTACGTCCCGGCCTCCAGGCCGCGCTGGTAGCTGGAGACCTGGAAATCCGAACCGCAGCGCAGCTCGGTGGCCGTGTTCCCGCACTCGCGCTGCAGCGCCACATAGACATAGTGGTCCCCGCCGTCGACCGACACCAGCACGTCGGACGCCTCGGTCAGCGTGAACGAGAAGACGACGTCGACGTACGAGGACCCGTCGCACGAGCTGGGAACGTCGGCGGTTGCGCCCTCGGTGAAGGCCTCCCACTCGACGCCGAACGGCAGTTCGCGGGGCGAGGCGCAGTTGTCGAAATCCATCTGGCACACCGGGTCGAGCCGGTCGGTGAAGCCGTCGCAGTCGTTGTCGAAGGTGTCGAAGCACCGCTCGAGCGCGTTGGGGTTGGAGAGCGGGTCGATGTCGTTGCAGTCGTCGCCGCCGCAGTGGAGGTCGACGTAGGTGTCGCCGTCGCGGTCGAGGTCCAGGTGCAGGCAGTCGGGCACGTACCCGGGCAACGGCTCGACGCACCGGTCCATCGTGCACGGGTTGCCGTCGTCGCAGTCGCGATACGGCTCCCCCGGCCCGCAGCCGTCGCGCGCGTAGCAGATCTCCCGCCCGTTGCAGACCTGGTCGTCCTGGCAGAGGTTGTCGTCCGGGGTGTTCCGGCACAGACCGCGGTCGCAGACATCGACCGTGCACTCGATCCCGTCGTCGCAGTCGAGGTCGGCCTCGCACTCCCAACCCCACTCGGCGTCGCCGGCGTCGTCGGGCTCCTGGTCGCCGGTCTCCACGACGTCCACGTCGCCGCCGGTGTCCGTCGTGGAGTCGTCGTCGCCACAGCCGGACGCGACCGCCAGCGCCGCCAGCAGCGCGATCCTGGCCAGCCACCGCGAACCTGCTTGGACCGCCATCTCGCCCTCCCGCCGTGCCGACCGGGGCCCCCCGGAAGCCGGGGCCGCGCGACACCGCGACACCACCTCCCGCAGCCTACACGGCGCCTCGCCCCGCGGCAACTCGCCTCGAGCCTGCGACGGGCCGGACGGGTCCCTCCTGCGCCGAACCGCCGTTGCGTCCGGCCCCGCGCCGGGTCAGAATGCCCGGCACGAAGGGAGGGCCCGATGCGAGCAGGAACGGTTCGGGATTCTTGGCCGGTCTGGATCTCCGTGCTGGCGGCGGCCGCCGCCGGATGGGGCTGCAAGGGCGACGACACGACCGCGGCCGACGACGGCGGCGCCGATGTGGAGTCCGAGGCCGAGGTTCCGCCGGAGGCCGACGTCGAGGTCGACGCCGAACCGCCGGAGGACGTCCTCGAGGACGACGGTGCGGCGGAGGCGGAGGCGGATACGGTCGACCCGTGCGCGGCGTATCCGTGCGGGCCGTACGGCGCGAATCTGGGCGACGTGCTCGCCGACTGGAGCCTGCAGGCCGTCAACGGCGCCGCCGGCGCGATGTCGGGCGGCGACGACCTCGTGGACATGCACGACTTCTACGCCCTGACCGAGGCGCACGGCGGCACGGCGAAGGCCCTGCTGATCTTCGTCACCTCGGTCTGGTGCCCGTACTGCGCCGCGGAAGCCGACCTGCTCGAGGATCTGTACCAGGAACTCCACCCGCTCGGCGTCGAGTTCCTCGGCCTGGTGCTCGACGGGGCGACGCCGGGGGTGATCGCCACGCCGGTGGCCGCGCGGACCTACGCGATGCGCCACGGCTGGAGTTTCCCGGCCGCCGTGATCTCCGAGGAGTTGTACGACGACCTGACGCGCTACTGGCCGCCGGAGGATCGCGCGTCCGGCGAGATCGGCGTCCCGCTGCACCTGTTCTACGACCTGCGCGGGATGCGGATGTACGGCCGTTTCGCCGGGGCCGTGCAGACGAACGTCCTGCGCGCCCCGCTGCGGGAGATCGCCGAGGATCCGCAGTGGGTCTCCCCCGGCCGCCGCCGCATCACGCTCGACTGCGCCCCCGGCACCGGGACCGAGACGGAGCCGAACTCGATCGGCGAGTCGCCCGAGAACGGCACCAGCCTTCCCTACGCCCTGTCGGGCGTGCAGTGCCCGCCGGCGGCGGGCGACGGGCTGTTCCTCGATGAGGACGACGTCGATCTCGGGAACCTCGAGGCCGGCACGGCGATCGATGTCGAGGTCTCGACCGGCGCCGGCACCGGCGTCTACCCGTTCGCGGTCTTCCTCCGGGTGTCCGGCTCGTCGGTGGACCTGATGCAGGACACGCCGTGGGTCATGGGACCCGGACCGAACGGCCGGCAGTTCCTGGTCGACCAGCGCGGCCGGTACTTCCTCGCCGTGATCGACGGCCGCCTGCGCTCCACGAACTACTACGGTCCGGACCTGGAGGTTCCCGCCGCGGACGGCTGCTGCGTCGGCGGGCCGGACCACACCTACGACCTCGCGGTATCGCCGTTCACGCTGGCGGTGACGGACGACGCCGTGGCGGTGGGGACCAGCGCCCCGTTCACGCTCGACGACGGCGACCTCAACGTCCACCCGTTCGACGTCACGGGCGGCACGAGCTACGCGATCCGGATGGAGGCCGCCGACCGGAACCTGCTCAACACCTACCTCGTGGTCTGGGATCCCGCCGCCTCGGCGGTCCGGGGCGCGAACGACGACGAGGACGCGGGGGCGGGCAACACCGATTCGCTGGTCCGCGTCACGCCGGCCGCCGACGGCACGCTCTGGGTCGTGGCCGGCTACACCGGCGCCTCGTTCCGGGCCGGCCCGCCGGCGTACACGATCCGCATCGAGTAGTCCGCCTCGCGGGCGCTTTGTTTGGTCGGCCCAGGTCCTCGCCGAAGTCGCCGCCGCCCATGCCTGACGGGCTCCAGGCCCGGGCGCGAGACTGCAGGCCGGCGGAATCACGACCGCCCTGTCGCTCCTGGAGCCTGCAGCCTGGAGCCGGAAGCCTCGCGCCGGCCGGCGATGCGGACTTCGGCGACACCCTGCCGGCCGGCGCTGGACGCTTGACGCCGCGGACCGGGCGCGGCAAGGTCGCCGCCCATGAGCGGCCTTGGACCGTGGCTCGGTGTCGCGCGCGCTCCGTTCCTCGTTCTCCCCGTGACGCTCGTCGTCAACGGCGCCGCCGCGGGCGCCTGGGACGGGCCCTGGAACCTCGGCCGGACGGTGCTGGCGCTGGTCGGGCTGGTAGCGCTGCACGTCGCGGTGAACGTCTTCAACGAGGTCAGCGATCATCGGACGGGGATCGATCAACGCACGCGGCGCACGCCGTTCTCCGGCGGCAGCGGCACGCTCCAGGCGGGCGCAATGGCGCCGCGTGCGGCGCTCGCCTTCGGCCTCGTCTGTTTCGCGGCCGGTTCGGCGATCGGCCTGTACCTCGTCTGGCGCACCGGCTGGCCGCTGCTGGCGATCGGGCTGGCCGGCGCCATCCTGATCGTCGCCTACACCGACTGGCTGACGAAGGTCGGCCTCGGGGAGATCGCGGCCGGCCTGGGTCTCGGGGCGCTCCCGGTGCTGGGCACCGCGTTCGTGCAGGACGGGCGGTTCGGGCCGGCGGCCTTCGCCGCGGCGGTGCCGTCGTTGTGGATGACGTTCAACCTGCTGCTGCTCAACGAATTCCCGGACGAGGAGGCCGACCGGGCCGGCGGGCGCCGGCACCTGGTGATCGCGCTGGGTCGCGCGGCCGCCGCCCGCGTCTGGGCCGCGGCGGCGCTGCTGACGCCGGTCTCGATCGCGGCCGGAGTGGCGTGCGGCGCCCTGCCCTGGCCCGCCCTGGCCGGGATGTTGCCGACGGCGCTGCTGGTTCCGGGGTTCCGCTGGGCGTTCCGCACGCCCGCCGACCCGGTTCCGGTGCCGGCGCTGGCCGCGAACGTGATCTGGAACCTCGCGACGAACGTCTGCCTGGGGCTGGGGATCGCCGCCGGCCACCTGCTGTGAGCGGCGGGCGGAGCGGCGCGCCGTTCACGACGACGCGCCGGCCGGGGCATCCGGCGCCGCGCCGCCCTGCGCCGCCGCCTTCCGCTCGCGGCGCAGCTGCGGCCAGTGGAACAGGCAGTAGACGACGGGGACGAGGAACAGGGTGACGAAGGTCGAGACGGACAGGCCGCAGATCATGGCGGTGCCGAGCTCCTGCCACATCTCGTGCCCCTCGCCCTTCGCCAGCACCATCGGCACCATGCCGAACATGCAGGCCAGCATCGTCATCAGGATCGGCCGCAGCCGGCGGCGGCCGGAGACGACGACGGCCTCCAGGATCGTCATCCCGTGCTCGCGGCGCATCAGGTTGATGTAGTCGACGAGAACGATCGCGTTGTTGACGACGATGCCCATCAGCATGATCAGGCCGAGGAGCGAGATGACGGAGATGGTGCGTCCGAGCAGGTCCATGCCGATGAAGATGCCGGTGAAGGCGAAGGGGACGGAGAACATCACGACCAGCGGGTCGCGCAACGTCCCGTACTGGCCGGCCATCACCATGTAGATCAGCAGGACCGAGGCGAGCAGGGCGAGGGTGAGATCGCCCATGACGTCGGCCTGCTGTTCCAGTTCGCCGCCCAGATCGACCGAGACGTCGTCGGGCAGGTCGAGCTTGGCGATGCGGGCGCGGATGTCCGCGGCGATCTCGTCCAGGGGGCGGTCCTGCTGGTAGGCGGTCACGAGCATCCTGCGGGCGCGGTTCTTGCGGGTGATCTCGACCGGGACCGAGCTCTCCTCGACGCGGGCGACGTTGGCCAGGCGGACCTGGGCGCCGGTGACGGAGGGGACGGAGAACGCCTCGAGGTCGGCCACCGAGTCGCGGTCCTCCTCGCGCAGGCGGACGACGATGTCGGCCTCCTGGGCCCGAATGCCGGCGCCGCGGTAGACGCCCTTCGTGCTGCCGTGCAGCGCCGTGCGCAGCGCATCGCCCGCCATCCAGGTGTTGATGCCGAGCAGCGAGGCGCGCAGGCGGTTCATCCGCACCTCGAGCTCGGGACGCAGGTCGATCCCCTCGGCGACGACCTCCGTCGTCCCCGGGACTTCCCGCACGACCTTCTCCACCGCGGCGGAGGCTTCGCGCAGCCGGTCGAGGTCCCGGCCGGAGACCTCGACGGCGATCGGCTTGGTCGTGCCGAAGACCTGCGCCATCATCGGGTTGCGGGTCTGGACCTGGTAGGTGACGAGGTCGGGGATGCGGTCGAGCCGCCGGCGGATGCGGGCGGCGAGCTGGTCCGGGGACATCCCCGAACGCTGGGCCTGCGGCTTGAGGCGCCCGCCGGTCTCGAAGATGTAGGTCCCCTCCTTCTGGCCGGTCAGGATGCCGGTCCCCTCCTCGGAGCGGCCGGCGCGCCAGTAGGCGTGCTGGAGGTCCGCGCCGGCCTCCTCGCGGAGGATCCGCTCGACCTCGCGGGCCACCTCGGCGGTGCGCGCCGTGCTCGCCCCGACGGGGAGCCGGCCGTAGACGATCACCTCGCCCGAATCGGGGACGGGGAGGAAGTTCATGCCGCCGAAGACGACGGCCCGCACGGTGAGGGCGACGAGCGCGGCGCAGGCCAGCAGGACCACCCAGCGGTGGCGGGCGCTCCAGCCGGCCGCGGTGCCGTAGGCGTGCTCGACCGCCAGCAGCGCTCGCTCGCTCGCGTCGTGCAGGCGCTGGATCGCCCGTCCGAGGCGGCCGCGCGGCGGCCGTTCCTCGGCCCGGCCGCGCAGGAGCAACGCGCAGAGCATCGGCGTGAGCAGCAGCGAGACGGCGAGCGAGGCGGTGACGGCGGTGATCATCACGGAGGCGAACTGGGCCGCCATCGGGCCGATCACGCCGGAGAGCATCAGCCCGAGCGGGAGGTAGACGACGACGGTGGTGAGGGTCGAGGCGACGACGGCCCCGGCGACCTCGCGCAACCCCTCGGAGGCGGCCTCCTCGCGGCTCTTCCCGCCCTGCAGGTGCCGTTCGATGTTCTCCAGCACGACGATCGCGTTGTCGACCACCGTGCCGACCGCCAGCGACAGCCCGATCAGACTGATGATGTTGAGCGACTGGCCGGCGAAGTGCAGGACGGCGAAGACGACCATCATCGAGGACGGGATGGCGAGGGCCACGACGATCGAAGAGCGGATGCGGCGCAGGAACAGGAAGACGACGCCGACGACGAACACGCCGCCCCACAGGACCGCCTCGGTCAGCGCCCGGACCATCAGCCGGACGAACAGCGACGTGTCGGAGACGACCGACACGTGCAGCCCGTGCGGCAGCTTCGGGTTGAGCCGCTCGACTTCGGCCTGCACCTGGCGCGCCACGTCGACCACGTTCGCGCCGCTGCGCTTCTGCACCACGATCAGCTGCGCGGGCCGCCCTTCGAACTGCGACAACGCCTGGCGCTCGGCCGGGCCGACCGACACCCGCGCCACGTCGCGCAGGCGGACGACGCCGCCGGTCTTCGAGGCGCCGACGACCAGCTCGCGCAGGTCGTCCAGGCTGGCGAACTCGGCGGGCAGCCGCACGCCGTAGTCGGTCCCGCCCAGCACCAGGTTGCCCATCGGAATCGACAGGTTCTGCGCCTGGATCGCCATGCCGACCTGCGAGAGCGACAACCCCTGCTGTTCGAGCCGCGTGCGGTCGATGTCGACCCGCACCTCCTCGGGCGCCGGGTTCGTGACCGTGACGCTGCCGACGCCCGGCAGGTGCTGCAACCGCTCGACCACTTCCACCCGCACCGTCTCGGTCCAGTCGTCGACGTCGCCGACGCCGGTCGTCACCGCGAGGGTCACCACCGGCATGGCGCCGACGTCGAACTTCAGGATCGAAGGCTCGTCGATGTTGTCCGGCAGCTTGCGCCGGATCAGGCCCAGCTTCTCCCGGATGTCGCTCGCCGCCTCGTCGAGGTCGGTTCCCGACTGGAAGACGCAGGTGACCGCGCCGATGTTGTCGGTCGAGGTGGAGAGGACGTCCTCGATGCCCGCGATGCTCGTCACCACGTCCTCGATCGGCCGCGTCACGCGATCCTCGACATCGACCGACGTCGCGCCGGGATAGACCACCACGACCGACAGGCTCGGCAGCTCGATCTCGGGGAACATGTCGAGCGGGAGTTGCCGGAGGCCGTAATAGCCGAGCAGCACGAGGAACAGGAACACCATCCCGATCAACACGGGATGGCGCGCCGACCAGCGGCCCAGCGTCATGGGGCGGGGGCCTCCGGGACCTCCGCGTCCGCGACGGCCGGCGCCGGGAGCGGGGCCGACCCGGAGGAGGGCGGCAACGGCGACGGCCCGGCAGCGGAAGACGGGGCGAGCGGCGGCGCGGAGGCGGCCGCGGTCGTCGCCCCGGACGGACCGTCCGACCAACACACCTTGTCGCCGTCGCGCAACCGGTGGATCCCGGTCCGCACGACCCGCGACCCGACCTCGACCCCCCGGACGTTCAGCCGGTCCTCCGCCCGACCGAGGATTTCGACCCGGCGCTCCCGAACCGTGCCGTCCGGCTCGACGACGAGCACGGCCCCCCGCCCCGACGACGGGTCGCCGAGCAGCACGTCGCGCGGCAGGACGGTCCAGGTTTCGGCCTGCAGCCACACGCGCAGGGTCGCCGCCATCGCCGGGCGGAAGCGCCCGTCGTTGTCGAGGACGACCGAGATCGGGACGGTGCGGGTCTCGGGGTCGAGCGCGGGTGCGACGGCGGCGATGCGCGCGCGCAGCGGCCGGTCGGGGTACGCGTCCAGCACCACCTCGACCTCCTCCTCCCGGTCGATCCGCGCGAACTGCAACTCCGGCACCGAACCTTCGACCCGCACCCTGGCGATGTCGAGAATCACCAGCACCGGCGTGGGCGGCATCACCTGCGCCAGCGCGCCCACGTCCGCCAGCCGCTCGGCGACCACACCGTCGAACGGGGCCGTCACGACGGTATCGGCGAGACGCGTGCGCGCGATCTCGAGCCCCACCTGCGCCAGCTGCGCCTGGGCCCGGGCCGCCTGCGCCCCCGCGAGCCCCTGCTGGTATCCGGTCCGCACCTCGTCGACCTGCGACTGCGCCACCACCCCGCTCTGCTGCAGCGCCTCCAGCCGCTGGAGCTGCGGCGTCACGGTGTCGACCGTCGAGGCCGCCCCCGCCGCCGCGACGCGCGCCACCTGGAGCTGCGCCTCGACCTGACGGATCGCGTCCTCGTACGGCTGCGGATCGATCCGCAGCAGCACGTCGCCCTTCGCCACCGGGTCGCCCTTGTCCTTCGTGATCTCGATGATCGTCCCGGGCACCTTCGGGAAGACGACCAGCTTCTGGTTCGGCAGCACGTTCGCCGGAATCTCCAGCACGGGCCGCTCGACCGACTCCACCACCGGCACCGTCTCGACGCACAGCGGCTCCGCCGCCCCGGCCTCCGCCGGCGCCGCCGAGGAAGCCCCGGCGTCCTTCTGACAGCCGCCCGCGGCGAGAACGGCCAGCACGAGCGCCGCGCCGATCGCCCGACTTCTCCGGCGCCCGCTCATGCGTCCCTCCGCCGCAGTCCGTTCATCAGCAGCCGGAAGAGCTGCTCCAGCCCCTCGTCGATCCGGCTCTCCCGACCGTACAGCAGGAACGCATCGTACAGCCCGGTCAGCGCCGCCATCGCCGCCACCGCCATCAGGTCCGGATCGCCGGGCGCGAACTCCCCGGAGCGCATCCCGTCCGCGAGGATGTCCCGCAGGAGCCCCAACTCCTCCTCCCGCCGTCGCACCAGACACTCCCGCACCAGCGGCATCACCGACTCCAGGATCTCCTTCGTCACGGCCCCGTAGGCCAGAAGCCGATCCTGGATGTACTGGAACCGCCCCAACCCGAACACGCGCAGCTTCCCCTCGGCCGTCGCCTCGCGGGCCAACGCCTCCCGCAGGTCGGCGAAGAACCGCGCGTATTCCTGCTCGACGACCGCGGCGATCAGCTCCTCCTTCGAGTGGAAGTGGTACAGGACGGCGGCCTTCGAGACGCCGACGGCCCGCCCGATGTCCTCGAGAGTCGATTTTCGCAGGCCGAACCTGATGATCGTCGCAGCGGAAGCCTCAAGAAGTTTTTCTTTCGTTACGATAGGTTGTCGTGCCATTGCGATTCCATTCCAACAGACCTTATGACCAACTCGCTGATTTGGTCAGGTGGTAGCACGCCTATCCGACGGCGTCAAGGGTGGTCCTCGGGCCGGCCCTTCTGCGATCGGACTACATCGGCAGGAGCTGGTAGTTCTGCTCCAGGAACACGCGCCGGCAGGCGTCGACGACGTCGCCGTCGAACAACCGGCCGCGCTGCTGGCGGATCTCCTCGAGCACCTGGTCCATGCCGAAGGCCGGGCGGTACGGCCGGTGCGAGGCCATCGCCTCCACGACGTCGGCCACGGCGAGGATCCGGGCTTCGAGGAGGATCTGCTCGCCGTGCAGGCCGGACGGGTAGCCGCTGCCGTCGAGGCGTTCGTGGTGTTGGAGGACGATGTCGGCCAGGGGCCACGGCGAATCGACGGGGCGCAGCACCTCGAATCCGGTCCGCGGGTGCAACTGCACCAGCCCGAGCTCGGTGGTGGTGAGGCGGCCCGGCTTGACGAGGATCTCGGTCGGCACCTTCAGCTTGCCGATGTCGTGAATCGAACCCGCCGTGCGCACCGCCTCGATCCGTTCGGCATCGAGCCGCATTTCGACCGCGATGGCGCGGGCGAGGTCCGCCGCGCGGCGCTGGTGCCCGGCGGTGTACGGATCGCGCAGTTCGACCGCCCGGGAAATGGCGTCGATCGCCCCCTGCAAGGTGCGGGCGAGCCGATCGAGCAGTTCGCTCTGTCGTCGTCGGGCGCGTTGTTGTTCGAGGGCGCTCCACATGCCCTGCATGAACAGCTGCAGTTGCCGTACATCCGAGGCGTCGTAGGGCGCATCCTTGTTGCCGACGCCGGCCACCGCCACGATGCGCGCGCCGTCCATCACCGGGACGCTGAGGTGTCGCAGGATCGGCAAGTGTCCTTCCGGCAGTCCCCGCTTCTCGGGCAGCCCGGGATAGTCGTTGTGCACGACGGGCCGGCGCTGGCGCACGCAGTCGGCCCAGACGCCGGCCTGGGTCAGCGGGTAGTGGGGGAGTTTCTGCGCGGTGCACCCTGCGTGGACCTCCTTCGACCAGGTGAACAGATCCAGGTGGACCTGATCGTCCCGGACGAAGTGCAGGTATCCGATGCGGCTGCGCGTGAGGCGGACCGCCTCCTCCAGCGCGAACTCGATGAACTCCTGTTCGGATTCGTCGTGGCGCCTCGTCAGCTCGAGCAACGCCGCCAGCCGCTCCTCGCCGAGCCGCAGCGCGTCCTCGTCCCGCCGCCGCTCGGTGACGTCGTCGCCGGCGGCGAGGGCGCCGCGAACGGCGCCGTCGTCGCCGCGGAGCAGCGTGTTCCTCCAGACGACCAGTCGTTCGCGTCCGTCCGCCGTCCGCACCGGGTTCTCGTGGAGGCGCACCAGTTCCAGTTCCCCCGCCACGGCGCGCTGGAAGACGCCGCGGACCGTGCGCCGCCAGGCCGGCGGCAAGCAGGTCTCGAACCAGTCCCGTCCGACCAGTTCCGCCTCGGTCCATCCCAGGACGTCGCAAGCCGTGCGGTTGACGAACGCGACCCGTCCGTCGGTGTCCAACCCGACCAGCAACTGGTTCGACGTTTCCAGCAGCGCCCGTTCGAGGTTCAGGTCGACGGCCGGACGGATCGAGCCCGTCTCGCGTCGCGGTCCGGCGGCCGGTGCCGGCGCCGCCCCGGGATCTCGCCCCTCTTCGCGTCTCGTCATCGTCGTCCCCCGGGGCCCTCGCCCTCGGTCATCATCCGGGTTCCCGTCCCCGGTCGACACGCCTGGGCGTCACACCCCAGCCACGCTCCCAAGACTGGAACGCGCCGGAAATCTCGTCAAGCCGGAATTCTCGGCGGTGCGCGCACCCTTCGACGAACGCTCCGCGAACGGGTATGCTCCCTCTCCCAGGGAGGCACAGGCCATGCGGATGCTCCGAACCCTGCTCGCGGCGGCGGCGCTCGCGCCGGCCGTTCTCGGTTGCGCCGATGACGACTCGGGCTCCGACCCCGACGCCGATGCGGGCCTCGACTTCGCCGCCGATCGTCCCGGGGAGACCTCCGCGGACGCCGATGCGGACGTCCCGGTCGAGTCGCTGGTCGATGTTCCGCGTCCCGACGTCCCGCCCGACGACCTGCCGCCGTTCGGCAACCCCAACCCGGAGGCGACCTGTCCGGTGCCGGCGGAGGCCCAACCGGCGGACGTTTCGCACCCGCGGACGGTGGTCGGCACCGGCACGCCGGAGAGTTGCACGTCGGACGCCTTCGTCGAGGCGGTGGCGCTGGGCGGAGTGATCACGTTCGACTGCGGCCCCGACCCGGTGACGATCACGCTCGACCGGACGGCCAAGATCTTCAACGACACCGGTCCCGAGATCGTCATCGACGGCGGGGGCCTCGTCACGCTTAGCGGCGGCGGCCGCCACCGGATCCTGTACATGAACACCTGCGACGAGGCGCAGCACTGGACGACGCCGCACTGCCAGAACCAGGACCATCCGCGCCTGACGGTGCAGAACCTGACGTTCGTCGATGGGGACTCGCGGAACGAGACCGAGTACGACGGTGGCGGGGCGATCTGGGTGCGCGGCGGGCGGTTCAAGATCGTCCACTGCCGTTTCTTCCGCAACGTCTGCGCGGACGTCGGGCCCGACGTGGGCGGGGCGGCGGTGCGCGTGTTCAGCCAGTACGAAGGTCTTCCCGTCTACGTGGTGAACTCGACGTTCGGCGGCCGCGACGGCCTCGGCGGCGTCTGCTCCAACGGCGGCGGCATCAGCAGCATCGGCGTGTCCTGGACGATCCTCAACTCGCTGTTCTCCTACAACCAGGCGATCGGCAACGGCGGGAATCCCGCCGAGCCCGGCACGCCGGGCGGCGGGAGCGGCGGCGCCATCTACAACGACGGCAACACGATGACCCTCTCGCTGTGCGGCACCCGGATCGAGTACAACCGGGTCAACGCCTACGGCAGCGCGATCTTCTTCGTCAGCAACGACCATTCCGGCGACATCGTGATCGACCGCTGCGTCATCACGAACAACATCGGCGGCTCGTGGTACCCGACCTACCCGCAGATCTCCTGCCACTCCGACACGCCGATCACCGTCACCGATTCGACGATCGAGTAGCGGGGACGGCGGGGCTCACGGTCCGAGCCGCACCGACACCCGGTCCGGGTGGCGCGTTCCGGGGAGGAAGATCTCGGCGGCGTGCAGGCCGCGGGCGTCGAGCGCCGCGACCGACTCGGCGAGGCGCTTGAGCTTCGGCCGGTACGGTCCCGGCCCGAGATGCACGACGAGGCCGTCGCCGGTGATCAGGTCGAAACCGCCGCGCACGGATCGGTGCAGTTCGGCCGGCGTGCGGTGGCCGGGCAGCCCCACCTCGTCCAGCAGCCGCAGCAGTTCCACCGCCGCGGTCAGTTCCTCCCGGAGGCCGACGGGGTCGGTGCGGCGGCGGTCCAGGTCGAAGCCGGTGAGCACGGGCAGGTCCGGCGCATCGGCCGTGGTCGTCGGGCCGATCACCGACCCGTCCTCGGCCATCCGTTGCAGCGTCCCGTCCCCCGCCAGCAGCGCCGCCGGCACCCGTTCGGCGATGCGCACGACGACGGCCGCCGGCATCCGCTTCTCCGCTTCGGCGCGCTGGATCCGGGGGTCGAGCAGCAGGCGGCGGCGGGCCTCGCGAATGTCCACGTCGAAGATGCTCGACCCCGGCGCCAACCCGGCGAGAGCCAGCACGTCCCGTTCCTCCAGGCGCTGGCAGCCGACGACCTCGACCCGTTCCACCCGGAAGCCGGACGACTCGTCGAGGTACGCCGCGGCCTCGCCCGCGGCGTAGTAGACGGCGCCGAGCGCGGCGGCGCCGAAGGCCGTCGGCGCCAGGACGGCGAGGCCGATCGACAGCACGCGCCGCAGCGCGGGGCG